>JAWWPK010000228.1:0-11145 GCA_033854925.1 Nocardioidaceae bacterium
CCTGACCTCCCACGAGGTCGGTGGCCTCTACGAGCGCCGCGGCCAGGCCAGGCCGGTCAGCGCCGCGACGGGGCTGTGGATCCTGCTGCCCCTCGTCGGCTCCATCGTGTGGTTCGTCAAGACGAACGGCGCGCTCAACGACTACTGGCGTTCGGTCGGCGCCCAGGGCTGAGCGCTCGGATACGACAGCGACAACGTCATAGGTTCCGAGCAGACGGTTCCACGATTCGTACGACGTCCCGGCCTGACTGCTCAGGTCGCGTCGACGTCGTACGGCGGCAGCTCGCCGTCCTTGAGCGGCCGCAGCCCCTTCCGCTTGGGGCGGGCGTCGTCGTCGGCATCGTTCATCGCCTCGATGATGTGCTTGCGGACGATGGTGCGCGGGTCGAGGTCGCGGAGCTCGAGGTCGGCGTAGTCCGGGCCGAGCTCCTCGCGCAGCTCGTCACGAGCGGCGTCGGCGAACTGACGGGCCTTGCGCACCATCTGGCCGGCCTGGCGCGCCAGGTCGGGGAGCCTGTCCGGGCCGAAGACCAGCACCGCCACCAGGATGATGACGGCGATCTCCGGCAGCCCGACTCCGAACACGGCGGGCGCCTAGTGGTCCCCGCCGGAGGTCCGGCGTGTGTGTCCCGTGTCCCGGGTGCGTGCATCGCAAGGCGCCGGAGCGACGCCGTACTTGGCCGTCCAGCGAGCGACGGCAACGCAGCCAGGTGCGTGCCCGGGGTGCGGGACGCCCGTCGGACTTCCGGTGGGCGCCACTAGAGCCGGCCGGCGGGGGTGAGCCCGAGCTGCATGCCGGCCAGGCCGCGGTTGCGGCCGGCCAGTGCGTCGGCGATCGAACGCAGCACCCCGGCGGCTGCCGAGGTCGGGTCGGACTCGACGATCGGCGTGCCGGCGTCGCCGCCCTCTCGCAGCGAGATGTCCAGGGGCACCTTGCCGAGCAGGGGGACGTCGTAGCCGAACCGACGGGAGAGCGTCTCAGCGACCCGCTCGCCACCACCGGAGCCGAACACCTCGAGCCGGTGGTCCACACCCGCTGCGGTGCAGTGCGGGCAGGGCAGGTAGGACATGTTCTCGACGACCCCGACCACGCGCTGGTGCATCATCGAGGCCATGGTGCCGGCGCGCTCGGCCACCTCGGTGGCGGCCTCCTGCGGCGTCGTGACCACGACCACCTCGGCGCCCGGCAGGTGCTGGCCGAGGGAGATCGCGACGTCGCCCGTCCCGGGCGGCAGGTCGAGGAGCAGGACGTCGAGGTCGCCCCAGTAGACGTCGGCCAGCATCTGGACCAGGGCGCGGTCGAGCATCGGCCCGCGCCAGGCGACGACCTGGTCGCGCCGCGGCTTGAGCATGCCGATCGAGATGACCGAGACGCCCGAGGCGGTCGGCACCGGCATGATCAGGTCCTCGACCTGGGTCGGCTTGGCATCCGCGATGCCGAGCATCGCGGGCACCGAGTGGCCGTAGATGTCGGCGTCGACGATGCCGACCTTGAGACCCTGGCCGGCCATGGCGAGCGCGAGGTTGACGGTCACGGACGACTTGCCGACGCCACCCTTGCCCGAGGCGATAGCGAAGACCTTGGTCAGCGACCCGGGCTGCGCGAAGGTGATGTCGCGCTGGGCCTTGCCGTGGTTGAGCAGGTCCTTCAACCCGGCGCGCTGCTCGGCCGACATCACGCCCAGGGTGAGGTCGACGTCGGTGACGCCGGCGACCGCGCGGACAGCGGCGTTGACGTCGCGGGTGATGGTGTCCTTCATCGGGCAGCCCGACACCGTCAGGAGAACCGTCACGCGCACGACCCCCGGACCGTCCACCTCGACGGACTCGACCATCCCGAGGTCGGTGATGGGTCGCTTGATCTCGGGGTCGATCACCGTGCCGAGAGCGGCGGAGACCTGGTCCAGGAGGGGGGTGCTCATGATGCTCCAAGCGTAGTCGGGACCCCTCCGGGTCATCCGGTGTGGGCTACGAGGCCTCGTCAGCGTCTTCGGAGCGGTCCGCCTTCTCGGATCGTTCGTCCAGGTCGCTGAGCAGCGAGCGCAGCTCCGAGCGCAAGAAGTCGCGGGTGGTCACCTCGCCGACCGACATCCGCAGCGACGCGACCTCGCGGGCGAGGAACTCCATGTCCGCGTGCGCCCGGGCGTCGGCCTGGCGGTCCTGCTCGGCCACCACCCGGTCCCGCGCCTCCTGCCGGTTCTGGGCGAGCAGGATCAGCGGGGCGGCGTACGACGCCTGCAGGCTGAGCATCAGGGTCAGGAAGATGAACGGGTAGTTGTCGAACCGCCACGACTCGGGGACCGAGAGGTTCCACACCAGCCAGAACACGACGAAGCCGGTCATGTAGATCAGGAACTTCGCGGTCCCCATGAAGCGCGCGAACTGCTCGGCGAAGACCCCGAACCGGTCCGCGTCGTAGGTCGGCCGGCGGACCAGCTGGCGACGGGCCTCCCTGGGCATGTCCAGCCGCGCCCGGCGGGCGCTGGACTCAGCCATTGCCCACCACCTGGTCGCGCCAGTTCTCCGGGAGCATGTGGTCGAGCAGGTCGTCCACGGTCACCGCGCCCAGCAGGTGTCCGTCCTCGTCGACGACCGGGGCCGCGACCAGGTTGTAGGTCGCCAGGTGGGCGGCCACCTCATCGATCGTGGCCCGGGTGCGCAGGTTCTCCATCGACTCGTCCAGCGCGCCGGCGACCAGGCTCGAAGGCGGCTCGCGGAGCAGCCGCTGGATGTGCGCGACGCCGAGGAAGCGCCCGGTGGGCGTCTCCAGGGGTGGCCGGCACACGTAGACCAGTGCGGCCAGGGCAGGGGTCAGGTCGGGGTTGCGCACATGTGCCAGCGCGTCCGCGACCGTGGCGTCGGGACCCAGGATCACCGGCTCGGAGGTCATCATCGCGCCGGCCGTGTTCTCGACGTAGGACATCAGCCGCTTGACGTCCTCGGCCTCCTCCGGCTCCATCAGCTGGAGCAGGGCCTCCGCGGTCTCCGGAGCCAGCTCGGCGATCAGGTCCGCCGCGTCGTCGGGGTCCATCTCCTCCAGGACGTCGGCCGCGCGCTCCCTTTCGAGCTGGCTGAGGATCTCGACCTGGTCCTCCTCGGGCAGCTCCTCCAGCACGTCGGCCAGCCGCTCGTCGGTGAGCGCGGCGACCACGGCGGTACGCCGCTCGGGTGGCAGGTCGTGGATCACGCTGGCGGCGTCGGCCGGGCGGAGCTCGTTGAGGGCGTGGATCAGCTGGGTGGCGCCCTGGGTGGGCTCGCGGCGGGTGAGCCCCTCGACCTCGCCCCACTCCGCGACATGCGTCTGGCCGCGCCGGCGCAGCCTCCGGGCCGGCTCGCGGACGGCGACCCGACTGAGCACCCAGTCGCGGTTGCGGGCCTGCTCCATGCCGACGTCGTAGACGGTGCCGGTGACCCCGGTCGAGGTGATGGTGACCTGCCGGTCGAAGAGCTCGCCCACGACCAGGGTCTCGGTCGAGCGCTGCTCGAACCGGCGCATGTTGAGCAGCCCGGTCGTGTAGACCTGCCCGCTGTCGATGTTGGTGACCCGGGTCATCGGCACGAAGATCCGGCGCCGCCCGAAGACCTCGGCCACCATCCCCAGGACCCGTGGCTGGCTGACCTCGGAGCGGATGGCCACCACGAGGTCGCGCGCCTTGGCGACCTGATCTCCCTGGGGGTCGAAGATCGGCAGGCCGACCAGGCGGGCGGCGTACACGCGGGGCGGAGCCGTACTCATGCTTCGCCGGGGTCCCCGCGGAAGTGTGAGCCGCCGGCGCGCAGCGCCCCCATCGAGCAGTTTCGTGGGGTGGTCACGCGGCCACGCTACCGGTGGGCCGGCCCGCGACGAGGGAACGGAGCCGCGGGCAGAACCGTCAACAATAGGACCGGCTCCGCGCTTGCGGGGTACCCTAATGAGGCAGGATTTCGTCGTGCGGAGCCCCGGTTGGGTCGCCGCCAGCAGGTACCTGGGAGGGGTTCGTGTCGAAGCACGCGATGCCACGTTCCCAGCGCCTGGGTCGGCTCAAAGGCGCTGCGACCGCGGTTCTCGTCGTCGCTTTCGTGACGCTCTTCGTGGGCGGTGCGACCGGCATGATCGGCTCCCGCCACGGCGGCGACGGCAGCGACCAAGCCGCTGACGTGGGCGCCCCAGCTAGCAGCCGGACGGCTGACCCGTCCGGCGGCGACACCACCGCGACGACCGCCGCCGTCGAGCCGACCGAGGTCGTCACCGACGTGCCGCCGCAGGACGTCAAGGACGCCAAGAAGCTCCAGCGGTCCCTTGCGTGGCTGCGCCGCGGGCTCGCCGACGAGACAACGTTCCGCGTCGGCACCTTCAACGTGCTCGGCAGCTCGCACACCGCGAAGATCGGCGGCAACAAGCGCGGCTACGCCTCTGGCCCGACCCGGATGGGCATGGCCTACTCCCTGATCAGCCAGGCCGACCTCGACGTGATCGGCTTCCAGGAGTTCGAGGACGCCCAGTACGCCCGGTTCCGCTCGCTGGCCGGCTCACGCTGGGACCTCTACCCCGGGCCGACGCTCGACCGCGGCTCGATCCGCGACTCCATCGCCTGGCGCACCGACGTCTGGGAGCTGGTCGAGGCCAACAGCATCTCGATCCCCTACTTCCAGGGCGACCCGATCCGGCGCCCCGTGATCAAGCTGAAGAACAGGGAGTCCGGCCGCGAGGTGTGGTTCTTCAACACCCACAACCCCGCGACCACGCCCAACCACGGCAACAACGCGCACTGGCGCGGCGTCGCGGTCGGCATCGAGGTGCGCCTCGCCAACGAGCTCGGCGCCGACGGCACGCCCGTGGTGTTCACCGGCGACTACAACGACCGCGCCGAGGTGTTCTGCCCGATCGTGGGCGGCACCACGCTGGAGGCCGCGAACGGCGGCGGCTACTCCAGCGGCTGCGTCACCCCCGACAGGATGGACGTGGACTGGATCTTCGGCTCGGGGATGCAGTTCACCGACTACGTGAGCGCCAGCCAGGGGATCGTCGGCAGGGTCAGCGACCACCCGTTCGTCTACGCGCAGGCCTACATCCCGGAAGAGCCGCTCGGCGACCCGGGCACCGGGCCCTCCGACGGTGCGTCGCCGTCCAGCAGCAGCACCGCCGACGCCACCAGCTCAGCCGGCTCCGGCAACTAGCGCCTTCGCGACTACCGGGCGGATGTGTCCGGTGGTGCCAGCCGGCCCGATCGGGTGGGCGCGCGGGTACCTCGACTAGCGCCGGTGGTGCTGTTTCGGCTTGATCGTGCTGGTCGGGTCGGTGGGCGACGGGGTCGGCGTCTCGGTGGGGGGCGGTGGCGGCAGGATCGGCGCGACGTAGGACTGGATCCGCGGTGACTGCCGGCCGGTGAACCGCAGCACGCCCGCGAACAGCGAGCGCCGCGCGTCGTAGAGGGGCTCGCGGTCGTAGTTGTGTCCCCCCGGGCAGTTGCCGGCGAGCGCGGGGCAGGTCCATGCGTGGAAGAACAGGAGCGGCTCGCCGCTGGCCCCGCGGCCCAGGTCGGCACCGCCGGCGCCGCACAGCCCGCTCTTCTTGCTGTCCACGAGCACCTGCCGCTTCGCCCCCGACCAGTCGGTGAGCTTCGAGGAGCGACGGAAGGTGGTCTTGTAGTTGCAATCCCCGAACTCGCCCTCCGAGGTGATCAGGACGTACTGCCGACCGCGGCGGAGCATCGAGGGGTTCTCGATCACGCCGCCGCGGCGGACCACCTCGATGCTGCGAGCCGAACCGTCGGGCCGACCGCTCGCCGGCAGCTCCACCATCCGGATCGAGGACGGCGTGCTCTGGGTGCGGTAGAGCAGGTACTGGTGCCCACCCCGGTCCTTGAAGAAGTCCGGGTCGATCACCCCGCTCTTGGGCATGTCCCGGCCTCGGCGCTTGATCTTGTCGTACGCACCCGGCGCCGCGGCACCCTTCGGGCACACCAGCGGCCGCTCGTCGGGGACGAAGGTCTGGGTCGGGTCGGCGGCCGTCGCGACGCCGATGCAGCGTCCGTCGAGGCCGAGTCCGGCGACCTCGGCCGAGAAGTAGAGCAGCCACAGGCCGTTGACCTGGACCAGGTCGGCGGCCCAGATCCGGCCGCTGATCGCCCAGGTCGGGAGCACGGTGAGCGCCGAGGGGATGTTCTGCCACGGGCCACCCGGCGCGGATGCCATCGCTCGCGGGGCGGCCGGTCCGGTCGAGATGCCGACCCACCCTCCGGCGTACCGCGCCACCGTGGGGTCGGCGAAGCCGCGGTAGGACAGCACCGGCTGGGCACCCAGGACCCGGTCGGTGAAGGTCCGGAACCGCGCTCCGCTGTGCGCCGAACGCCTCGCGGCCTGCTTCTGGATCTTGGCCAGGCCCTCCTTGGTGTGCCCCGGTTCCCAGCGGGCATTCACCTGAGGCGGGCGCGAGCGCGGCGCGGCCGTGCCGGGGGCCCCGGACGCCACCACGGTCATGAGGAGGGCCAGGACGAGACCGGTCACCGCAACAGCAGCGACCGACGTTCTGCGAACCAGAGACATGTGCACCCGTTGCCAAGTCGTCGTAGTCGGTCAAGTCGTCGTTGAAGGGGTCACCCCATCATGGGGACGCAGCCAACACGAAATCGGTTGGGTGGCACTAGAGTCGCGGGCCGTGAGCCGACTGAGCGACGTGAGGGTGGACGCCGACGGCGTCCGCGCCCGCTCCCGGCAGGAAGAGGTCCTCGACGTCTTCTTCGACGGCCGCAGGATCCTGTCGTTCTGGCTGCACCGCGACGGCGTCCAGGACGGCCGGCGCTGGCTGTTCGCCTGGCCCAAGACGCTGCACGAGTTCCTCGACGGCACCGCCGACGTGCGGGTCGTCGTGACCCAGACCGGTCAGGAGGTCTTCCACGGCGAGGTCGCCTTCGGCAGCGGCCCGGGCCGGGTCGCGGTGGTCAACCGCAACGGCCAGCCGATCAGCCTGGACAAGTACCTGCGCCGGGTGGTCGCCTTCGAGAGCCGCAGCCCCGAGGAGCTCGAACCGCTCCTCGACGCGATCGACGAGGTCATCCGGGCGCTCGCGGACGTCGGCACCGAGGCGTTCCTGGCCTGGGGCACGCTGCTCGGCGCCCACCGCGAGGGCGCCATGATCGGCAGCGACGCCGACGCAGACGTCGCCTACCTCAGTCGCTACACACACCCCGTCGACGTGATCCGCGAGTCGTTCCGGATGCAGCGCCAGCTGGTCGAGCACGGCTACCACATCACCCGATACTCCGCGCTCGCGTTCAAGGTCGACGTCGACGAGGGAGACGGCGTGGTCCGTGGCCTCGACGTCTTCGGTGGCTTCTTCATGGACGGCAACCTTCACCTGATGGGCGAGATCCGCGAGCCCTTCGAGGAGTCGTGGGTCCTGCCGCTCGGCACCACCACCCTCGAGGGGCGCTCCTTCCCGGCGCCGGCCGACCCCGATCGAGTCCTCACCGCGATGTACGGCGCCTCGTGGCGGGTGCCCGACCCCGCGTTCCACTTCGCGCCGCCTGCCACGACGGTCCGTCGGCTCAACGGCTGGTTCCGCGGGCTGCGGGTGGGTCGGGCCAAGTGGGACCGCGTCTACTCGCGCAAGGAGAAGTCGCTGGCCGCCGAGCCGTCGCCGTTCGTGGCCTGGGCCGCCGAGCGCGAGCCCGCCGCGGCGACGTACGTCGACCTCGGCTGCGGTCGCGGCGCGGACGTGCTGTGGATGGCCGGCCGGGGGGTGCCCTCGGTGGGCCTGGACTTCCAGCCGCGCTCGTACGCCGAGGCGGCGGCCCGCGACGTGCCGCACGCCGACTTCTGGCGCTGCAACTTCCTGGAGCTCCGGGACGTGCTCCCGGCCGGGGCCGAGCTGGCCCGGCGGCCGGGTCCGCGGCTGCTGGCGGCGCGGCACGTCGTCGACACGCTCGGCCCCGACGCCCGCGAGCACCTGTGGCGGCTGGCCCGGATGGCGCTGTCCGGAGCGGGCGGTGGCCGGCTGTACCTGGAGTTCCTGGCCCGCTTCGGCGACGACGGCTACGCCAGGGGGCTGCACGTCAAGCGGCGCCGGCCGCGGATGCTGGTGGCGGAGCTGGAGCGGGCTGGTGCGACGATCGTGCACCGGGAGACGATCCTGGTGTCCGACTCGCCGATGTCCTCGAAGGTGTGCCGGCTGGTCGTGGAATGGAGACGTGAAGATGGCTGACAAACAGTCCGGTCTGGTCGAGCGGTTGCGCTCGACCCGTGCGGGGGAGGCGCTCGACCTGCGTCGCCGGGTCCGGCGGCTCGAGGCGGAGGTGCAGGAGTGCCGCGCGCTCAACGTGCGCCTCGCCGAGCTGACCGACATCGTCACCGAGCTGCTGCTGCCGGTGGCCGCCCGCGACGAGGAGAAGCTGGCCGAGCTGCTCGAGAAGTACCGCCAGAGCGTCTGACGTCTCCGTGGCCTCGCAGGTCTTCCTCCACATCGGTCTGCCGAAGACCGGTACGACGTACCTCCAGTCGGTGCTCTGGGGGTCGAAGGCCGCCCTCGCGGACGACGGGTTCCTGCTGCCGGGCCGCGGGCACCGCGAGCACCTGTGGGCCGCCCTCGAGCTGCAGGAGCGGCCGAACCTGGAGCAGCGCCACCCCAAGGCGCCCGGCTCGCTTGCCCGCCTGGTCAAGGCCGTCAACCGGCACAAGGGGCCGGCCCTCCTCACCCACGAGTTCATGTGCGGCGCCGGCCGCGAGCAGGCACGCCGGCTGGTCGAGTCGCTGGCGCCCGCCGAGGTGCACGTCGTCGTCACCGCGCGCGACACCCTCGGCATGCTCACGTCGGGGTGGGCGGAGTACGTCAAGAACGGCGGCACCAGGCCTCTCGCCGAGATGCGCGGCGACCGGCTCGGGGGGCAGGGTGAGTTCGGCTGGCGCACGTGGGACCTCGGCGGTGTGCTCCGGCGCTGGGGCAGGCACGTCCCGCCGCAGCAGGTGCACATCCTGCCGATGCCCGGGCCCGGAGCCCCGCGCGACCAGCACTGGCGCAACCTGGCCGGGGTGCTCGGCCTCGACCCCGACCGGTACGACGCCCCGGAGGAGCCGCGCAACCCCGCGCTCGGCATCGTCCAGATCGAGCTGCTCCGCCGGGTGAACCCGCACCTCAAGGCGTTCCGCAAGCCCGTCGACCGCGGCACCTGGATCAGGGGCTACCTCGCGGAGGGCCACCTGGTCCATCAGGAGGCGGAGCGGCTCGGCGCCGACGATTTGCAGGTGGCTGACAGCCGCGAGCGGGCGGACCGCGCCGTCGCCATGATCGAGCGTCGTGGCTACCAGGTTGTCGGGGACATCGAGAGCCTCCGGGTGCCCGCCGACCTCCCGGAGCGGCCGCGCCCGGACGCCGTGTCGAATGAGGCTCTTCTGGCCTCTGCGACTACACTCATCGCGGATCTGCTCGCGGACGTCCGTCGTATCGCCCGCGGGGGCCCGCCCGACATGACAGAGGGTGCGTGACCTCGTTCATCGCATGCATCCGATCACTTGGAGAGGTTGTCGGTGAAGAGAGTCTCGATTGCGGGGTCCGGCGCGGTCTCGTTCGCGCTGGTGCTGAGCTTGTGGGGCATCGCCCCTTCGGCGCAGGCCTCGGCGCCGCTCGCGCAGGTCACCTCGGCGGCCCCGGCTGCGAAGGCCGGCCTGGCCACGGCCGACAAGTCGAAGCCCAAGCCGAAGCGCTGGAAGGCCTACAAGGGCGCCTACTTCAACAACCCCCACGTGAACGCCCAGCGCTTCAAGATCGAGCGCCGGATCGTCGACACCATCCGGCACACCCCCAAGGGCGAGACGATCCGCATCGCGGTCTACTCCTTCGACCGGGAGGGAGTCGCCGACGCGCTGATCGCCGCGCACAAGCGTGGCGTCAAGATCCAGATGCTGCTCAACGACCACCAGGACACGCACGCGATGAAGCGGGTGCGGGCCGTGCTCGGCACCAACCGGTTCGCCAAGAACTTCATCTACAAGTGCAAGCAGGGCTGCCGGACCTTCGCCGACCAGTACCGCAACCTGCACTCGAAGTTCTACACGTTCACCCAGGCCGGCAAGTCCAAGGACGTCCTGATCACCGGCTCGGTCAACCTGACCCGGAACGCCGTCTACCACCAGTGGAACGACGGCTACTTCTTGTCCGGCAACGAGGCGTTGTTCGGCCAGTTCGTCAACGTCTTCAAGGACATGAAGCACGACTACAACACCAAGCAGCCGCCGATCCGCTTCTGCGGGACTCCCAAGGGCGCGGCGTGCGACGACTCGGTGGACAAGTACACGACCTGGATCTTCCCCAAGACCTCGACGTCGAAGAGCGACCTGGTGCTGGACATGCTGCACAAGATCCAGTGCCTCACCCCCGACGGCGCCGGCGGTCAGACCCGCACCCACCTCGTGCTCTCGATGCACACCATGCGCGGCGCCCGTGGCAACTACCTCGCCTCGGCCATCAGGCAGAAGTGGGCCGAGGGCTGTGACTTCCGGGTCAGCTACGGGTTGATCGGCTTCAAGACCAAGCAGATCCTCGGCGCGTCCACGGCCCGCGGTCGGATCCCGCTGCGTTCGACGGGTCTGGACTACCACCCCAACGACGACTTCGACCTCAACGGCGACGGCGAGGACGACGTGATCCTGGACTTCTACACCCACCAGAAGTACTTCGTGATCCAGGGCACCTACAACGGCGTCCCGAACACCAACATGGTGCTCACCGGCTCCTCGAACTGGGCCAGTCTCGGCACGGCCGAGGACGAGGTGTTCTTCACCATCCAGGGCCGGACGAACGCGAAGCGCTACCTGGCCAACTTCAACTCGTTCTGGAACAACGGCCGCTGGTCGCGCAACGCCTACACCACGACGTACACCGACTTCAAGGTCGCCCGGATGGAGCGCCAGGCCGACGGCTCCTACCAGAAGGTCTACGTGACCGAGCGCCGGCCCGTGACCACGGTCGAGCGCGATCCGGGCCGCGCCGGCGGCCAATTCTGGGAAGGCGACTGATCGCAGCCGCGTCAGCGGATGCGATCGATGGTGGTTGAGCAGCGACCGGAGCCGCCCGAGGAACGAGGGCGGATCCGACGGAGCGTGTCGAAACCTCCGCAGCCCGCGCTGGTAGCCGACTGACCCACCGTGGCTGGCCGGCCCACAGTGGCTGGC
>JAWWPK010000229.1:0-3356 GCA_033854925.1 Nocardioidaceae bacterium
TGAGCCGTCACTCGGGGAGCACCACCACGAAACGTCGCGGCTCCACGCCCTCCGACTCGGACGCCAGCCCGGCGGCGGCCACCGCGTCGTGCACCACCTTGCGCTCGAACGGCGTCATCGGCTCCAGGGGGGCCGGCTCACCACTTTCCTTGACGCGGGCCACCGTCTCCTCGGCCAGCTTCTCGAGCTGGATCCGCTTGTCCGCCCGGTAGCCGGAGATGTCCAGCATCAGCCGGGACCGCTCGCCCGTCTCGCGGTAGACCGCGAGCCGGGTCAGCTCCTGAAGCGCTTCGAGCACCTCGCCGTCGCTGCCCACGAGCTGGCTCAGCTCGGCGCCGACGATCGAGACGGCGGCACGGTCACCCTCGACGTCCATGTCCAGGTCGCCGTCGAGGTCCGCGATGTCGAGCAGCTCCTCGAGGTAGTCGGCCGCGATGTCGCCCTCCGCCTCCAGCCGGTCGACCCGCGGGGTCGATCCCGCCTCGCTCGCAGCGCCCTCTCCTGCCTCGTCCGCCTCGTCGGCGTCATCCGACTCGTCAGCGCCATCGACCTCGTCAGGCTCTTCAGCCTCATCGACCGCGTCAGCCTCTGGTGCCTCGTCGGCGTCCAGCGCCTCGTCGACCACGTGCCTCTCGTCCGTCTGCTCGCTCACTGCTTGTTTCCGTTCCTCTTCTCGTTCTGGCTGCTCTGGTTGCCGGCCGGGCTGGCGCCGCCGCTCGGGCCGCCTCGCGGCTTCGCCTGGCGCTGACGTTTGGACTGACGCTGCGGCTGCTGCCGTTGCGGCGGCCGCCGATCAGCGACCGGCTCCTCCTTGACCGCCGTCGTCGTTCCCGCCTCGGCGTCGGTGGCCCCACCGTCGCCGGGCGAGGCGTGTCCCGCGGCCTTCTTGGCGTCCCGCTCTTCCTTCAGGCGGGCCGCCTCGGTGCCGGGCGCCGGGTTGTTGCGGATCACGTAGAACTGCTGGCCCATCGTCCACAGGTTCGAGGTGGTCCAGTAGAGGAGCACGCCGATCGGGAACGCGATGCCGCCGACCGCGAAGACCACGGGCAGCACGTAGAGCAGCATCTTCTGCTGCTGCGCGTAGGGTCCGGTCAGCGCATCCTTCGGCATGTTCTTGGCCATCAGCTGCCGCTGGGTGGTGAAGGTGGTGGCGGTCATGGCCAGCACCAGGATCGCCGCGACGATCTGCACGCTGACCATGCCGTCGGGGCTGGTGAACGACGCCTTGATCGGCAGCGACCCGAAGATCAGCGAGTCCGCGAAGTTCGTCGCGACCTTGTCGGACAGGAAGCCGTTGCCCTGGTGGTTCTTCGCGGCATGGTCGATCAGCCGGAACAGCGCGAAGAAGATCGGCATCTGCAGAATGATCGGCAGGCAGGACGCGAACGGGTTGGTGCCCGAGTCCTTGTAGAGCTTCATCGTCTCCGCAGCGAGACGCTCCCGGTCGTGGCCGTACTTCTTCTGCAGCTCCTTGACCTTGGGCTGGATCAGCTGCATGTTCCGGCTCGACTTGATCTGCTTGACGAACAGCGGGATCAACGCGGCCCGGATCACCAGGGTGAGCCCGACGATCGACAGGGCCCAGGACAGGCCGCCGTCAGGATCGAAGACCACGCTCAAAACCGCGTGCCAGCCCAGCATGACGCCGGAGATCGCGTAGTAGAGCGGGGTCAGGATGTAGTGGCCGACGGTCCCCAACGGCCCCAGGGCTAGTGGCAACACGGGATCAGGCTCTCCCTCTGTGGACGTGGGGGGTGCGCGCAGGCGCAGCACGGTTCGGGACCGGGTCGTAGCCGCCGGCCGCCCAGGGGTGGCAGCGGCCCAGCCGGCGGACCGCCAGCCAGCTGCCCCTGCCGCTGCCGTGCACGGTCACCGCCTCCAGCGCGTACGCGGAGCAGCTCGGGTGGTAGCGGCAGACCTGACCGTAGAGCGGGCTGATCAGGGCGCGGTAGGCGCGCAGCATCCCGATCAGCACGTACTTCACGACGCTGCCCCTGTCCGGGTCGCGCCCGCCGGGTCGCGACGGGGCCCTGCGAGGTCGACCCTCTCGAGACAACGGCCGAGCTCGGCACCGAGTTCCGTGCTGCCCATCGCCGCGGCGGGGGGCAGCGCCCGGATGACGAGTTCCGAGGATTCCGGAAGTTCCGTCAGGCGATCCCTGACGAGATGACGGAGCTGACGCTTCACGCGGTTGCGGATCACGGCGTTGCCGACCGACTTGCCCACGACCAGGCCGACCCGCGGGGCAGAACCGGGCGCGCCCGATGCGTCGAGGAGCAGGTGCACGACCAGGGCAGCACCACCGGCCCGCCGGCCCGACTTCACGGTGCGCCGGAAGGCATCACTGTCGCGCAGCCTGTGGGCGGCGGCGAGCACGGAGCCGTAATGTCCGAGCTCGCTCAGACCGCAAGGCTCTTGCGGCCCTTGCGGCGCCGCGAGGAGAGGATGGCGCGTCCGGCCCGGGTGCGCATGCGCAGACGGAACCCGTGCACCTTGTGGCGACGACGGTTGTTCGGCTGGTAGGTCCGCTTGCTCACGGGTTTCTCTTCCGGTGTGGAGGCAGGTCTGGTGGGTCACGTCGGCGGTCGGCGCGGGCGCGTCCCGACGACGGATCGGGCGGCGCGGCCGGGGCTGCACGACACAGCCGCTGACCGATCAACGGTACGCGGTGGTCGGACACAGGGTCAAACCGGCGGGCGACTGCGGGGAATCCCCCGATCGGGTGAGCATGCCATGACCCGACCAAGGGTTGGAAAATGCCTCGTTCGGCCTGTGGAGAACGGGTTGTGCCGGCCCTCGCAACGGGGTTAGGTTCGGCTCTCACCGAGGTTCCCTGCCGTCCTTCGGGGCGTGTCTCGGTCCGGTGTCTCCCCCGCCGAAAGTCACAGCAGTCCCACCCGTCTCGCGCACCCCGCGAAAGCGGGGTGCACAGCCTGTGGAGAAGGTTGTGGAGAGCTGGCGGTGGCACCACCAGGACAACTTTGAGCGGACCGAGCAGCCCCCAGAAGAGGGCCGCGACGACACGACGCAGCGGGAGAAGGCGACACCCTCGTGGAGCAGACCGACCCAGACCTCACCGACGCCTGGCGGGCCGTCCTCGACAACATCCAGCCCAACCAGCGGGCCTGGCTGTCTGCCTGCGACCCGGTCACCGTCCACGACGAGCTGGCCATCATCGCGGTCCCCGACGAGTTCACCCGCACCCAGGTCGAGGGTCGGCTGCGGGCCGAGCTCGAGGCCGCGCTGAGCGAGGTGTTCGGCCGCAAGATCGGCCTCGGCACCACCATCAACCCGGCCCTGGTCGCCGGCTCACCCGAGCACGAGCAGCGGCAGGCGCACGCCGACCAGCAGCGTGC
>JAWWPK010000230.1:0-2560 GCA_033854925.1 Nocardioidaceae bacterium
CCGCATGTCCAGGTCGCGTCGCACTGGGCGGCGTGCCGCGTCTTCTCGCACGCCCAGACTGGGTGGTAGGACCCATCGACGGGAGCCTTCGACTCAAGGTCTCCGGTCCAGTCGTCCGCGACGGATCCAAGATCGCATCGCGCCCCGCAGAGACCTCCGTTTCGTGCCCTTGCGTGCCCTAACGTGCCCAAAGAACCCGTCATTTCTGGAGTTGCGTGGACGACAGTGGACGGTGCTCGGCTACTATTCGTGCAGGTCAGACGCCTATTTAGCTTCTGACCTGCACGAATGCTCGAAGCGAAATTCCGGATGGCATGCAGAGGGTCAGGGGTTCGAGTCCCCTCAGCTCCACCACGTACGACACGAGAAGCCACGAAGCGCGACGGACGCCGCCGACGCGACTGTCATTCACTCGTGGGGGCGGAGGCGCCGACCAGCTCACCTCGACGGGCGGGATCGAGCACCGGCGTGGGCAGGGTAAGGGAGCCGGCATCCCGGCTGGCCGCGACATCCGCGGTCGTGGCGGCTGTGAACACGAACCGCTTGTAGGCCCAGTACCGGAACACGGTGCCGAGGAGCACGCCCACCACGTTCGCGGACACGTTGTCGGAAAGCCGGCTGGTGAGGCCAAGGAGGTCGTGGGAGACGAAGAGCGTGGCGACCGAGAAGCCCATGCCAAGGAGGTTGAAGATCACGAACAAGCTCACCTCCCGGGCCCGGTGTTGCGCGTCCTCGGTGCGCCAGGTGAAGAACCGGTTGCCGACGTAGGTGACGACCATGGCGATGGCGACCGACAGGACGCGGGCGATCGTCGGGTCGTGCCCGGCCAGGCCGGGTGCGGAGAGCAACAAGTTGAAGGCGGCGATGTCGACGACGTACCCGGCGCCTCCGACACCGAGGAAGGTGAGCACCTCGCGGGAGGTCAAACGCACCCAGAGGCGCCGCCAGTCAGGCTGCATGATCTCGAGCTCGCGCCGGGGTGACGCGGGAAGCGACGGTGCACTCGACGGGTCGGCGGAAGCTGCGGAGCCGCCAGCCGAGCACGTTGACGAGCGCCTCGACGGCGATGGCGGTGCTCATCTTGGACGCGCCGGCGACGCGCTCGGTGAAGGTGATCGGGACCTCCACGATCCTCAGGCCGCGTCGGCGGGCGCGCCAGGTGGTCTCGATCTGGAAGGCGTAGCCGTCGGACTGGGAGTGCAGCACGTCGATGGCTGTGAGCGCCGCAGTGCGGAAGGCGCGGAACCCCGCCGTCGTATCCCGCACGGGGAGCCCGAGCATCATGCGCACGTAGAGGTTTCCCGCCCACGAGACCAACCGGCGGGACACTGGCCATCCCACGGTGCGGCCACCGGGCACGTAGCGGGAGCCGATGACCACGTCGGCGTGCTCGAGTGCCGCCAGCAGTGCCGGTACGTCCTCGGGGGCGTGGGAGAGGTCTGCGTCCATCTGGACCACCGCTTCGTAGCCGGTGTCGAGCGCTTCGGCGTAGCCGGCTCGGTAGGCGACGCCGAGGCCGGCCTTGGGTCGCCGGCTCAGCAGGAACACGCGACGGCAGAACAGGGGGTGGGCGGTGACGAGACCGCCGGTGCCGTCGGGGCTGTCGTCGTCGACCACGAGCACGTCGACGGAGGGTGCTGCCGCGAGGACGCGGTCGAGCACGTGGGTGATGTTCGCGGCCTCCTGGTAGGTCGGGATGATCACGAGGGTCTTCATGGCTGCTCCTGGTTGGGGGACTGAGCGGTTGCGGACGGGCTGGGTGTGCCAGGCGAGGGATCGGCTCGGGTGGTGCCGTCGTGGAGGTAGATGGTCTGGCCGTCGATCTGGGCGACCTGGTGGTAGTCGGTGCTGATGAGTGCTTGGGTGCGGGCCGTGTCGAGACCCCAGGAGCTGACGCTGTGACTGACGACGAGCCAGGTCGGTGGCGTCGGGCCGCTGAGCACCGAGTCGAGCCCGCTGAGCTGCGGGTCGCGCGTCTTGGTGGGCAGGCTCCACAGGTTTTGGTAGGGCGAAGGCAGACCCGCGGCCAGGTTGACCTGTGCCTCGCCGTACAGGGTGGTGAGGGTGTCGCCGGGCTGGGCGACGCGCGAGATGGCCGCGCCCACCTGCTGTCCGGCCCCGGTCGAGGGATGAAGGGCGGTGGACCCGAGAGCCGTCACTGACACTGCGGCGACGACCATGCTGGCGATCCGTGGTGCGACGGCCCCTCTGCCGACGAGCACACCGGTCCACAGGGCGAGGGGCACGGCGCTCTCCACCAGGTAGTGGAGCCAGTAGCCGCCGCCGAGCGTGATGGACACCGCGTCGTAGGCGACCGTGACGACGAGCGCGAGCACGGTCGCATCCCAGGCGCGACGGCGAGCTGTGACGGCCAGCAGTGAGGCAGCGAGGAGGGCGGCACCACTCATGAGGAATGCGGTGGCGAGCTGGACGCCGCGTCCGCTGGCGTACTGACTCCCGCCCGCCGCCACGACCTGTGCCGCCTGCAGCCGAAAGGGGTACATGGCGTCGAAGACGCCGATCAGGGAGGTCCCGTGGGCGGCGGTCCAGGCTGCGACGA
>JAWWPK010000231.1:0-7376 GCA_033854925.1 Nocardioidaceae bacterium
CCCTGGGCTCGCCGGTGCCCTGCTGGTCGGGGTGGCCGCGGCCAAGGCGCTCGCCCTTGGGCTGGGCAAGCCGCTGTACGGCGTCAACCACCTCGCCTCGCACGTGGCCGTCGACCAGCTCGAGCACGGGCCGCTCCCCGACCCGTGCGTGGCGCTGCTGGTGAGCGGTGGCCACTCCAGCCTGCTTCGCGTCGAGGACGTGACGAGGACGGTCGAGCCGCTGGGCGCCACCATCGACGACGCGGCGGGGGAGGCGTTCGACAAGGTGGCTCGGCTGTTGGGGCTGCCGTTCCCCGGCGGCCCGTACATCGACCGGGCCGCGGCGTCCGGCAGCTCGGTCGCGATCGACTTCCCGCGTGGGCTCACCGGCCGGCGTGACCTGGAGCGGCACCGGTTCGACTTCTCCTTCTCCGGCCTCAAGAGCTCGGTGGCGCGCTGGGTCGAGGCACGGGAGCGGAACGGCGAGCCAGTTCCTGTCGCCGACGTCGCGGCGTCGTTCCAGGAGGCGGTCTGCGACGTGCTGGTGCGCAAGGCGCTCGACGCGGCCACGGCCACCGGGGTCGACGACCTGCTCATCGGTGGAGGCGTGGCCGCCAACTCGCGGCTGCGCGCCATGGCCGAGGAGCGGGCGGCCAAGGTCGGCGTGCGGGTGCGGGTGCCGCGACCCGGCCTCTGCACCGACAACGGCGCCATGGTCGCCGCGCTCGGCTCGGAGATGGTCGCCCGCGGGCGCACCCCGTCCGCCCTGGACCTGCCGGCCGACAGCAGCCAGCCGGTCACCAGCGTCCTCGTCTAGGGCACGGCTACGGTGACGCCATGCAGCAGGTGAAGGCCGTGGTGGCGCGGGCCAAGGGTGCGCCGGTCGAGCTGGTCACGATCAGTGTTCCCGACCCCGGTCCGGGCGAGGCGGTGGTGAAGGTGCAGGCCTGCGGGGTCTGCCACACCGACCTGCACTACCGCGAGGGCGGGATCAACGACGACTTCCCCTTCCTGCTGGGTCACGAGGCCTCCGGCGTGGTCGAGGCGGTCGGTCCGGACGTGACCGGACTCGAGCCGGGTGACTTCGTGGTGCTCAACTGGCGCGCGGTGTGCGGAGACTGCCGGGCCTGCAACCGCGGCGAACCGTGGTACTGCTTCTCGACGTTCAACGCGACCCAGAAGATGACGCTCGAGGACGGAACCGAGCTGTCGCCGGCACTGGGGATCGGCGCCTTCGCGGAGAAGACCCTCGTGGCCGCGGGCCAGTGCACCAAGGTCGACCCGTCGGCGCGGCCGGCGGCCGTCGGCCTGTTGGGCTGCGGCGTGATGGCCGGCATCGGCGCAGCGCTCAACACCGGAGCGGTGACCCGCGGGAAGTCGGTCGCGGTGATCGGTTGCGGTGGGGTCGGCGTGGCCGCGGTCGCGGGCTCGGCGCTGGCCGGGGCCTCGCCGATCATCGCCGTGGACATCGACGCGAAGAAGCTCGAGGCCGCGAAGAAGCTGGGCGCCACGCACACGGTCGACTCCTCTGCCACCGACCCGGTAGCCGCGATCCAGGAGCTGACGGGCGGCTTCGGCGCGGACGTGGTGATCGAGGCGGTCGGGCGTCCGGAGACCTGGCAGCAGGCGTTCTACGCCCGCGACCTGGCCGGGACCGTGGTGCTGGTCGGCGTACCGACCCCGGACATGCGGGTCCCCGACCTCCCGCTCATCGACATCTTCGGTCGCGGCGGCTCGCTCAAGTCGAGCTGGTACGGCGACTGCCTGCCCAGCCGTGACTTCCCGATGCTGGTGGACCTCTACCAGCAGGGACGGCTCGACCTCGACGCGTTCGTCAGCGAGGAGATCGGCATCGGCGACATCGAGGCGGCGTTCGAGAAGATGCATCACGCGAGCGAGGGACAGAGCGTGCTCCGCTCCGTCGTCATCTTCTGATGGCCGGCTCGCTCCGCGTCGACCACGCCGTGTCGTCGGGCACCTTCTCCCTCGACGGCGAGACCTTCGAGGTCGACAACAACATCTGGGTGGTCGGTGACGACGACGAGTGCGTCGTCATCGACGCACCCCATTCGGTCGCCGACATTCTCGCCGTGACCGCAGGTCGCTCGGTGAAGGCGATCCTGCTCACCCACGCCCACGACGACCACTGCCGGGTCGCGCCGGCCCTGCGAGAAGCTGTGATCGCCCCGATCTTCCTGCACCCCGACGACAAGCCGCTCTGGTCCCTCGTGCACGAGGACCACCTCTGGGATCTCGACCTGCCGGACGGTTGGGAGTTCGAGCTCGCCGGTGCGAGCATCCGCACCCTGCACACCCCCGGCCACGCTCCCGGCGCCTGCAGCTTCCTGGTCGAGGACCTGGGCTGCGTGTTCACCGGCGACACTCTCTTCCGCGGCGGCCCCGGAGCGACCGGGCGGTCCTTCTCCGATCGACCGCAGCTCGAGGAGTCGATAAGGACCAGGCTGTTCGCGCTCCCGGACGCCACCGTCGTTCACACCGGCCACGGCGACGACACCACGATCGGCGCCGAGCGGGCCGACTCGTTCGACTGGGACGCCTGAGCCGACTCGGCGACTAGAACGGCCGCACGAGGAGGCAGGTGCCCTGGCCGTCGACGCGGGTGAGGACGATCGTGGCCTCGTTGTCGCCGGTCAGGGCGAGCCGCTTGCGGAGCTGGTCGGGCGCGACGTCGACGCCGCGCTTCTTGATGGTGAGCCGGCCGATGCCGCGCTCGTGCAGGGCCGTGCGGAGCTGTTTCTCGCGGTGCGGGAGCGTCTCGAGCACTTCGTACGAACGAGCGAACGGAGTGCGGAACGACGAGTCGGCCGTCACGTAGGCGATGTGCCGGTCGATCAGCCCGCCCTGTACGCCGGCGGCGACCGCGGTGACCAGGCCGGCACGGATGACCGCGTTGTCCGGCTCGTAGAGGAACCGGCCGAGCGGGACCACGTCGCCACCGGGGTCGTCCTCGTCGGTGATCGTGGCCAGGCCACCGTCGCGGATCACGGTGGCGCGGCGCGCGACGGTGGCGAGCCGGCCACCCCAGAGCGCGGCCTCCTTCACCTCACCGCGGTCGCTCACCCACTCCGCCTCGACCCCCGCGGGGACCACCTCGTGCGGGATGCCCGGCGCGGTCTTGACGCAGGCGTTGCCCGCCAGCAGCGACTCGACGAACGACCACGGCGGGCTCCACGTGTCCTGTGAGAACGTCCGGCCGCGGCCGGTGCGGCGGGCGGGGTCGGCGAAGACGACGTCGAAGGGAATGATGTCGACCTCGAGCGCATCGGCGACGCCGACCGCGCCGGGGAGTCCCAGGGCGGCGAGGTTCGCGGTGGCGACCGCGACCCGCACCGGGTCGAGGTCCACCCCAGCAGCGACGAGCCCGGCCCGCGCGAAGGCGACCAGGTCGCCGCCGATGCCGCAGCCGAGGTCCATGACCGTCGAGGCACCGAACGCCGTGAGCCGCGCCGCCCGGTGGGACGCGACCGAGAGCCGGGTCGCCTGTTCGAGGCCGTCCGGCGTGAAGTACATCGAGGCGGCGAGGTCGCCGAACTTCTCGACGGCTCGCTCGCGGAGGTCCGCCTGGGTCAGGGCGACCGCGAGCCGCTCCGGCGGCGTACCGGGCGCGGAGCGGGCCAGGGCGTCGCGGGCGCGCAGCGGGTCCGGCTCGTCGAGGGCCGCGGCGAGCGAGAGCACTCGCTGGCCTTCATCGGTCTGCAGCCACGGCACGGAGTCGACGTCCACGACACCCTCTCCCCTGAACCCACGCTGGCACTCCATTGACGAGAGTGCTAGTTTCGGTGCTGGCACTCTCCGGGTGAGTGTGCCAGCCCCAAATACATCTTGCAGAGCCCGTTCCACCCCAGCCAACCCAGCACGAAAGTGGAGGTTGATCAGAAGTGTCGGTCAACATCAAGCCCCTCGAGGACCGCATCGTGGTCAGGCCGCTCGACGCGGAGCAGACCACCGCCTCAGGCCTGGTCATCCCGGACACCGCCAAGGAGAAGCCCCAGGAGGGCGAGGTCCTGGCCATCGGGCCGGGTCGCATCGACGACAACGGCAACCGGGTCCCGCTCGACGTCGCCATCGGCGACAAGGTCATCTACAGCAAGTACGGCGGCACCGAGGTCAAGTACGGCGGTGAGGAGCTCCTGATCCTCTCGGCCCGCGACGTCCTCGCGGTCGTTTCCTGATCTCTGCGGGTCGTGAGGCCGCGGGGTGGCGCTGAGGCGCTCCCGCGGCCCACGGCCCGCTTTTGTTCCACTGAACCTCCGATGAAGGAGAGCAATGCCCAAGATCCTCGAGTTCGACGAGCGTGCGCGCCAGGCGCTCGAGCGCGGCGTCAACAAGCTGGCCGACACCGTCAAGGTGACGCTCGGCCCCCGCGGCCGCTACGTCGTCCTGGACAAGAAGTGGGGCGTCCCCACGATCACCAACGACGGTGTGACCGTTGCGCGTGAGATCGAGCTCGACGACCCGTTCGAGAACCTTGGTGCCCAGCTGACCAAGGAGGTCGCCACCAAGACCAACGACATCGCGGGTGACGGCACGACGACCGCGACGGTCCTGGCCCAGGCGATGGTCCACGAGGGGCTGCGCGCGGTCGCCGCCGGGGCGAACCCGATGGGGCTCAAGCGCGGCATGGACGCCGCCGCGACCGCGGTCAGCGACGCTCTGCTCGAGGCCGCCCGCGACGTCGAGTCCCGCGAGGACATGGCCTCGGTCGCGACGATCTCGAGCCGCGACGAGGTGATCGGCGGCCTGCTCGCCGACGCGTTCGACAAGGTCGGCAAGGACGGCGTGATCACCGTCGAGGAGTCCAACACCATGGGCACCGAGCTGGAGTTCACCGAGGGGATGCAGTTCGACAAGGGCTACATCTCGGCCTACTTCGTCACCGACCCGGAGCGGATGGAGACGGTCCTCGAGGACCCCTACATCCTGCTCCACCAGGGCAAGATCTCCGCGGTCGCCGACCTGCTGCCGCTGCTGGAGAAGGTCATCCAGTCCGGCAAGCCGCTGTTCATCCTCGCGGAGGACGTCGACGGCGAGGCGCTCTCGACCCTGGTCGTCAACAAGATCCGTGGCACCTTCAACGCCGCGGCGGTGAAGAGCCCGGCGTTCGGTGACCGTCGCAAGGCGATGATGCAGGACATCGCCACCCTGACCGGCGGTCAGATCGTCACCCCCGAGGTCGGCCTCAAGCTCGACCAGGTCGGCCTCGACGTGCTCGGCACGGCTCGCCGCGTGGTGATCACCAAGGACAACACCACGATCGTCGACGGCGGTGGCGACTCCGCCGAGGTCGCCGGCCGGGTCAACCAGATCAAGGCGGAGATCGAGAACACCGACTCCGACTGGGACCGCGAGAAGCTCCAGGAGCGGCTCGCCAAGCTCGCTGGCGGCGTTTGCATCATCAAGGTCGGCGCGGCCACCGAGGTGGAGCTGAAGGAGAAGAAGCACCGCATCGAGGACGCCGTCTCGGCGACCCGCGCGGCCATCGAGGAGGGCATCGTCCCCGGTGGCGGCTCGGCACTCATCCACGCCGCGAGCGTGCTCTCCGACAACCTCGGCCTCACCGGTGACGAGGCGACCGGCGTCCGCGTGGTGCGGCTGGCCCTCGACGAGCCATTGCGCTGGATCGCGGAGAACGGCGGCATCAACGGCTACGTCGTCACCACCAAGGTCCGTGAGCTCGGGGTCGGCAGCGGCTACAACGCCGCCACCGAGGAGTACGGCGACCTGGTCGCTCAGGGCGTTCTCGACCCGGTCAAGGTGACCCGCTCGGCGCTGGTCAACGCCAGCTCGATCGCGGGCATGCTGCTCACGACGGAGACGCTGATCGTCGAGAAGCCCGAGGAGCAGGAGCCCGAGCCCGCCGGCCACGGCCACGGGCACGGCCACTGACACACTGGTCGCTGGTTGAGGAAGGCGCGCTAGCGCCTGTCTCGAAACCCGGTGACACGAGACTGGGACGCAACTCCGACATGGGTTGCGTCCCAGCCTCTTCTTGCGTGGTTTCGAGACGGTCGCAGCGCGACCTCCTCAACCATCGAGGGGGCTACCCATGAGTAGCGAACGGCGCTAGGTTCCTTCCGGCGGGGAGGGAGACCCACGTCACATCGCACTCTCGGAAGGCTCAACCGTGCACCGTTCCCAGCCCTGCGTCCGCGCCGTCGTCGGCATCCTCGCCCTGTTGACATCCGTTCTGAGCCTCGGTCTGGTCGCCGCCCCGGCCGCCCATGCGGACGGTCCCGGTGCGGGCTCGCCCTGGGTCGTCAGCCTCGGTGACTCCTACATCTCTGGCGAGGCGGGCCGCTGGGCCGGCTCCTCCAACAGCAGCTCGTCGTACGCCGACGCGCTCGGCGGCACGGCCTACTACGACAACGCCGGCGGCACCGCCGAGACGATCAACCGCTGCCACCGCAGCAAGGCCGCGGAGGTCTACGTCGGCGGCGGCGTCAGCGGCCTCAACCTCGCGTGCTCCGGCGCGAAGGCGGCGACCTACACCGACGGCAGCGGCAACTTCAAGCCGGGCCTGGACTTCTACAGCAGCGGCAGCCAGCAGGGACAGGCGCTGATGCTGCAGAGCTTCGCGGCGACGCACAACGTGAAGATGGTCGCGGTCTCGATCGGGGGCAACGACTTCAACTTCGCCGACATCGTCACCACCTGCGTGGAGGACTTCCTCTCCTCGCCCACCTGGTGGAAGGACTACTGCAACGACGACTCGTCGGTGACCGCCAACTTCACCGCCGCGAACGTCGCGACGGTCAAGTCCCGCATCGCCACCGCCCTGCAGAACGTGCGCACCGCGATGCGCAACGCGGGCTACAGCGACGGCTCCTGGACCATGCTGCTGCAGACCTACCCCTCGCCGGTCCCCAACGGCAACGGGTTCCGCTACTCCGAGAGCGGCTACACGCGGCAGAGCACCGGTGGCTGCGGGTTCTGGAACAACGACGCGAACTGGGCCAACGGCACCGCTCTCCCGACGATCAACAACACCGTGACCGGCGCGATCAGCCAGGCCGGCATCACCAACGCCAAGGTCCTGAACCTGTCCGCGGCCCTCAACGGGCGCCGGCTGTGCGAGACCGGCGTCGGCCTCTACGAGGAGGTCGGGCTGACGTCGTGGACGCAGTCGACAGCGGTCAACAGGACCGAGTGGGTCAACCAGATCCGCACCGTGACGACCTGCTGCTCGGGGAGCCCCTACTACATCCAGGAGGGCCTGCACCCGAACTACTGGGCGCAGCTGGCGTTCCGCAGCTGCGTGCGGCAGGCCTACAACGGCGGTACGCCGCGCGGCGGCACCTGCACCCGGTCGGGCGACGGGCTGGTCAACGGTGAGCCGAGGATGGCGCTGAGCTGACCCCCCGGCGGCAACCACTAGT
>JAWWPK010000232.1:0-4657 GCA_033854925.1 Nocardioidaceae bacterium
AGCGCCGCGTCGGCGGCGATGTCGACGTCCGGGTCCTCCTGCTCGGACACCGGCGCAGCCTCGGCCCGCTCGTGCAGCCGCGCAAGCAGGTCGTCGCGGGCCAGGCCGCGCAGGTGCAGCAGCACGAACGGGTCGGCGTCGATCAGCCAGGCGAGCTGGTACATCACCGCGAGGGCATGCGGGCACGGGTCGGTCCACGCCTGGCAGGTGCAGGTGGAGCCGAACTCGCCGCCGTAGGGGAGCAGCTCGACGCCGGCCTCCTCGGCGTGCTCGAACATGGTGTGCGGCAGGTCGCCGGCCAGCAGCGCCGCCACCCGGCCCGCCTCGGCGGCCACCGTCTCCACCAGCGCGTCACCCGCGCGCCTGTCGAGCACCGGCACCGTCCCCAGCACCGCCCAGAGGCCGCGCTCGTCCTCGACCGCGGCCACGAACCTGCCGGGCTCGACGCTGATCTGGCCGATCCGGCCGGACCGCGAGATGGCCCGGGCGGCGCCCAGGTCGGCCGAGGAGTACGACGCCTCCTCGACCGCGCGGACCCACGCCTTCGCCCACCAGCGGGTGGCCCGGGCCGCGCCGCGCCGGGTCGGCGTGCGGGGGTGGACGACGGTGGTCATCGGTCGCTGCCCTCGCGGCGCGCGTCCTCGCGGCGCAGCGTGACCAGATCGCGCAGCTCGTCGTCGTCGAGCTCGGTCAGCGCGGCCTCCCCGCCGCCGAGCACCGCGTCGGCGAGCGCGCGCTTGCGCTGCAGCAGCTGGGCGACCCGCTCCTCGATCGTCCCCTGGGTGACCAGGCGATGCACCTGCACGGGCCTGGTCTGGCCGATGCGGTAGGCGCGGTCGGTGGCCTGCTCCTCCACCGCCGGGTTCCACCAGCGGTCGAAGTGGATGACATGGTCGGCCGCCGTCAGGTTGAGCCCGGTGCCACCTGCCTTGAGCGACAGCAGGAAGACCGGCGACTCGCCTGCCTGGAACCGCTGCACCATCGCCTCCCGCCCGCGGATCGGCGTCCCCCCGTGGAGGAACTGGTGCGGGATGCCGGCCTTCGCCAGGTGCGCCTCGAGCAGCCGGCCCATCGCGACGTACTGGGTGAACACCAGGGCGGCGCCGTCCTCGGCGAGCACGGTGCCGAGCAGCTCGTCGACCAGGTCGAGCTTCTCGGAGCGACCGGTGAGCCGGACCACGCCGGACTCCTTGAGGAAGTGCGCCGGGTGGTTGCAGATCTGCTTGAGCCCGGTGAGCAGCGCGAGCACCAGACCCCGGCGGGTGACCTGGTCGTCGTGGCCGGCGCGCTCGATGCGGGCCATGGTGTCGCGGACGAACGACTCGTAGAGGACCACCTGCTCACGGGTCAGGCTGAGTGGGTGGTCGGTCTCCGTCTTGGCCGGCAGCTCGGGTGCGATGCCGGGGTCGGACTTGCGGCGGCGCAGCAGGAACGGCCCGATCAGGTCCGCGAACTGCCGGGTCTTGGCCTCGTGCACGCCCGCCTCGATCGGCGACGCCCAGACCCGCCGGAACGCCTGCCGGCTGCCGAGCAGCCCGGGGATCACCCAGTCGAGGATCGACCAGAGCTCGGTGAGGTTGTTCTCCATCGGTGTGCCGGTGAGGGCGACCCGGACGGTGCTCGGGATCTTGCGGAGCGCCTTGGCCGTGGAGGAGCGCGCGTTCTTGACGTGCTGCGCCTCGTCGGCGACCACCAGGTCCCAGCCGACCTCCGAGAGCTCGTCGCGGCTGACCCGCATGGTGCCGTATGTCGTGAGCAGGAACCCCTCGGTGAGCCCCTCGAGCGACCGGCTGCCGCCGTGGAACCGCCGGACCTGGACGCCCGGGGCAAAACGGGCGAGCTCCTGCTCCCAGTTGCCCAGGAGGCTGGCCGGGCAGACCACGAGCGTCGGGCCCTGATGGCCCTGCTCCACCCGGTGCAGGTGCAGCGCGATCAGGGTGATCGTCTTGCCCAGCCCCATGTCGTCGGCCAGGCAGGCCCCGAGGCCGTGGGAGGTGAGCTCAGCCAGCCAGGTCAGCCCCTGCCGCTGGTAGTCGCGAAGCGTGCCGTGCAGTCCGCGCGGCACCTCGACGGGCTCCTGCTCGACGGCGTGCAGCAGCCGGTCCCTGACCTTGAGCAGCGACGCCCCGACGACCACCTGCTCCTCGACGGGCTGCTCCGCGGTGCCGAGCTGCACCACGCCGGTCAGCGCCGAGGCGATCGCCTCGGCCGGGGTGGCCGTGCGGAGCACCCGCTTGCGGGCCTTGCGGGCGATCGACGGGTCGATGACGGTCCAGTTGCCGCGCAGCCGCAGCAGCGGCGCGGCGCTGCCGGCCAGCTGGTCCATCTCCTCGTCGCTCAGGGGGTCGCCGTGCAGAGCGAGCTGCCAGCGGAAGCTGAACAGCTCGCCCTCTCCGAAGAGGCCGGTGCGGAGCTGGGCCTCGCGCTCCGACATCGGCCGGGTGCGGTCCAGAACGGTGGTCGCGGTCAGCTCGCGGCCCAGGCTCCGCGGCCAGAGCACGTCGACCCCCCGGGCGGCCAGGGCCGCGACGCCGTGCTCGAGCAGGCTCTCGAGCTCCACGCCGTCCAGGGTGATCTGATCGGGGACCCGCAGCTCCTGCAGCCGGTCGAGCACGGGCCACGCCTCGGCGGCGCCACGGAGCGCGATCGCGGCATGGGTTCGCGCCCGGTCGCCGAAGCCGTGCTCCAGCTCGTCGGCGGTCCACAGCACGGCGGCGTCGCAGAGGTGCAAGGGGTTCTGCTCGTCGTGGACCTGGAGCACCAGCCGCACCGACCCGGCGACCAGCTCCTCCTCATCGGCCTCGACCCGCACCGAGATGCGCACCAGCTGTGGCAGCTCGGGCCGCGGCTCGGCGTAGCGCTGGAGCCGCTCGCGCAGCCGGTGCTCGAACTGCGGTCGGCTCACCGCTGGGCGCTTGTGGGCGGTCGGTGCCGCCCGGGGCATCGCGTCGGCGACCGCGTCGAGCATGGCGCGGACGACGTGCGCGGCAGCGTCGGCCGCGAGCCCGTCGTGCGCTCGCGCCGCGGCCAGGCGCAGGACGCGGTCCTCGTCGTCGGCCGCGAGCGGCCCCATCCGCCAGCTCGGCTCGCTGCCCGCCGGCTCGATCTGCCCGGCCGCGACCAGCCGCAGCCCGAGCAGCGCGGCCCCGGACAGCAGCCCGACGCTGGGGTGCAGGTCGTCGCGGCTGTGCGCCTTGGTGAGCACGGGCAGCGCGGCCCGGATCGGCAGCGAGACGGTGCGCCGCTCGTCGGTGAACTCGACGACCCCGTCGCGAGGCGGCTGGGCGGCGCGGAACGTCGCGGTGCCGGTCACCGGGACGAAGCTCACCCCACGAAACTAGCCGGGCGCACCGACTGTCAGCCGCCGCCGAGGTAGGTCGCCTTCTCGGTGTCGGTCAGCTCGCGGGTCACGCGGGTCCTGGCCAGCTCGACGAGCGAGGCGAGGTCACCGCAGACGGTGCACTGGAGAACGATCAGCGACTCCTTGCCACCGAAGGACCCGACGAGCGCGATCCCTTGTCCGCCGTCGGTGAAGGTGGCGGCACTGGCCGAGTCCTCCGCGTCGGTCACAGCGGCCAGGAGCCGACCGGAGCGGCCGTCCCACAACCGCACGCCACCGGACGCGGGCGCCGTCACGATGAAACGGCCGTCGTCGCTGAAAGCGAGGTCGGCCACGTCGCTCTTGGCTCCCTCGAGCGTGGCCAAGTGATCCCCGGTCCGCGCGTCCCACAGCTGCGCGTCGGCCTCATAGCCCGCCGCGGTCGCCAACACCCGCCCGTCCGGGCTGAGGGCCACCGTCGCGTGCTGCTCGTACTGCCTGTGGGGCGGGCCGAACGCGTCGACCCGCAGCACCTGCTTGCCGGTGTCTGCGTCCCAGATCCGGGCAGTTCCGTCGACGCTCGCGGTCAGGGCCGCCCCATCCTTGCTGAAGGCTGCTCCCAGCACCTCGCGGGAGGGGTCGTTGCCCTGGAGCTCGGCGACGAGGGCACCGGTAGCGGCGTCGTAGATCCCCGCCTGACCCGACTCGCCCACGACCAGGACCCGCTGGCCGGAGCCGTCGAAGGCGGCGTCGTACGCGCGGGTGACAGGCACCTCGGCGACGACCGAGCCGTCCGACGTACGGCGGATGCTGGTCGCGTCGAAACTTGTCGTCATGGTGAGCTGACCGTCCGCGCTGACTGCCGGAACGGCGAAGTCGTCCCCAAGGGGGAACTGGCCGCGCGCCTCACCGGTCATGACGTCAAGGGTCGTGACCAGGTTGGGGTCGTCGATGTGAGCGGCCGTCTCCGTGACCACGGCGAACCGGCCGTCGCTCGAGAAGGCCTGCACGTAGCCGCCTTCCAGGGCGGTGGCCGAGTCCTGGGGGAAGGACGCCGACGAGCCGGCGGTGGACCAGACCCGGGCGGTGGAGTCGTCGCTGGCGGACAGAACGGTGTCGGTGCTTGGGCTGAAGACCACCTGGTTGACCGGGGCCTGGTGTCCGAGCAGGGCAGCGACCTCTGCCCCGCCGTCGGGACGCCAGAGCCGGACCACGCCGTCCCGTCCACCCGTCGCCACCAGGTCGCCGGCCGGGCTGAACGCGACCGTGGACAGGGGGCCGGTGCGACCTGTGACGGTCGCGAGGTTGGCACCGGTCACGAGGTCGGTCACCTTGGCG
>JAWWPK010000233.1:0-12848 GCA_033854925.1 Nocardioidaceae bacterium
CCGTCCACGGGTTGTTGGGTGAGCGGAGGAGGACCCGGCCCCCGGGGACCAGGCCGAGATCCTCGACGAGAACCTGGGCGACCTGGTTGGACCGGCGGCGCAGCTCGCCGTACGTCCAGGTGACGCCGTCGGGAGTCCGCAGGGCCGGGGCGTCCTCGCCCACTCGTTGTGCAGGGACGTCGACGAGCTCGACGGCCGCGTTGAGTCGCTGCGGGTAGTGCAGGGCCTCGGTGGTGAACTCGAGGACCGGCCAGAGGTCTCGAGGAGGCAGGTGATCGCGGGCGAAGGTGTCGACGTGGGCGCTGGGCGACAGATCCATCAGCGGGCCCCGGTGTCCGGGCGGATCACGCCCTCCTGGGCGACGGTCGCCAGGTGTCGTCCGTCGGGAGTGAAGAAGCGGCCGCGCCCCAACCCTCGGCCGGCGGACGAGGACTCCGCCTCCTGCACGTAGAGCAGCCACTCGTCGAAGGCTCCGTCGACCGGGCGGTGGAACCACATCGCGTGGTCGAGGCTCGCCGTCACCAGGCCGGGCTGGGCCCACGGCAGCCCGAGCACCCGGAGGACGGGCTCGAGGATGGTGTAGTCGCAGACGTAGGCCAGCGCGGCCAGGTCCCGCTGCTCGTCGGTGAGGCCCTCGACCGGCCGCAGGGCGTCGAACGGCTTGACCCACACGGCCTGGTGGGGCTCCGGTGCGCCGTCGATAGTGACGTAGACCGGACCGGGCACGTGCCGCATGTCGAAACTGCGGCCACCGCTCCAGTAGGCCTTCGACTCGTCCGTCATCATCGTCCCCTCGCCCGGCGGCACCGGCTCGAGGTACGACGCGGAGCTCGGCAGCGTCTCGGGGCCCGGAACACCTGCGGGCGCAGCGGGCGCGTACTCCTCGAGATTCTCACCGGCCGCGAAGCCGGCCAGGCACACGTAGACGGTCCTGCCGTTCTGGTAGCCGCGGACCTCCCGGGTCGAGAACCCGCGGCCGTCACGCAGCAGCTCGACCTCGTAGTGCACCTCGGCGCCGATGTCGACCGGCCGCAGGAAGTAGCTGTGCATGGAGTGCATGGTCTTGCTGTCGGTGACCGAGCGCATCGCGGCCGCCGCCGCCTGGGCGACCATGTCGCCGCCGTACGCCTTCGGCCACGGGCACGGCTGCGTGACTGCGGCGAAGGCCAGGTCGACGTGCTGGGGCTCGCGCTCCTCGAGCGCCAGGGCGTCGGTGAGGACGGCCGACGTTCCTGCCGTCACGGGCGGTCCGTCCAGTCGGGGAGCTCGGAGTCGGTGACCTCGGCCAGGTTGACCACGATGTTCTCCGGAGTGCGGGCGGTCATCCAGGTCAGTGGCCTGTTGCGGTCGAGGTTGCACTCGACGTGCGGCATGAATGGCGGCACGAAGACCCAGTCGCCCTCCTCCATGTCGAGGTAGTCCTCGAACTTCTCCCCGAAGTAGATGCGTGCGCGGCCGGAGAGGACGTAGCCGCCCGTCTCGGCCTCGCCGTGGTGGTGCGGCGCGGAGCGGTAGCCGGCGTCGTTGCTGACCTTGCCGAACCAGAGCCTGGTCGCGGGCGTGTGCTGGATGCTCACCCCGGAGATCCGGGTGGCGCCGGTCGACTGCCCGGTGTCACCGACCTCGTGGCCGGCCCGGGTGACCACCGGTACGACGAGACCTGACGGGCCGGCGTACATCGAGCTGTCGCCCTCGAGGACGTACTTGCTCAGGTCAGGCTCCACGGCGGTCTCCTCCGGCGTATAGCGGACTCGTCACGATCGTCGCAGAAACGCGATACGAATGCTAGGGTGATCCGGGTGAGCCCGATCCCGGTGAACCCCGCCTCGCTGCCCACGCCGAGCGGCTACTCGCACGGCACCCTGGCCGGCAACACGCTCTACCTCGGAGGTCAGACCGCACTCGATGCGGAGATGCGGATCGTGCCCGGCGGCATCGTGGAGCAGTTCCGTCAGGCGTTCGGCAACGTCCTGACCACCCTGGCCGAGGCAGGCGGGCGTCCGGAGGACCTGGTCAGCGTGACCATCTACCTCACCGACGTCCCCGACTACCAGGCGAACGGCCGGGAGATCGGACGAGTCTGGCGTGAGCTCGCGGGCACCACCTACCCGGCGATGGCAGGCATCGGCACCACTGCGCTCTGGCAGCCCGAAGCCCTGATCGAGATCATGGGCGTCGCCGTCATCCCCGACGAGAGGCTCTCGCCTCCCGCCGGCTAGGCGCCCGTGACGTAGTCGTGCGCCAGTGACTCGAGGGTCGACTTCAGGTCGGCGAACAGCTGCGCCGCCGCGGACCCCGACCACGTCGGGGGAAGCAGACCCACCGGCAGCCCGGGATCGAGGTAGGGCAGCTGACGCCACGTGGTGAGCGCTCGGACGTAGTCGGCGAAGGCTTCGGCGCCCAGCTCCGCTGCGGGCGCTCGCCCGACCCATCGCCTCAGCAGCGGCTGGTACGTCGTGATGAAGTCGCGGTAGAGCGCGTCGATCCGATCGAGCTCCCACCACTGGGCGACGCGGCTCGCGAGGTCGTCGTAACCGATGTGGTCGGCCTGGAACAGGTCGACGTACCGCTCCAGACCGTCACGAGCCAGGACGTCCCGCACGTCGTCAGCCACGTGCCCCGGCGCGATCCAGACGCCCGACGAGACGGTGCCGAACCCGAGCCAGGACAGCCGGGACCGCAGGGCGTGCCGCTTCTCGCGCTCCGACTCCGGCACCGAGAACACCGCCAGCACCCAGTCCGACGCCGAGGGTTCCTCCCGGCGGAAGATCCGTCGGTCTCCCTCTGCCAGCACGCCCTCGCCGTACTGCGAGAGGGCGTAGCCCGCGACGTTGTCACGCCGCTCGCTCTCCAGGATCCCCCGCTTCTTGAGCCGCGAGATCGACGAGCGCACGGCCTGGGGATCGATCCCCACCAGACCCATGAGGCCGATCAGACGACTGACGCTGATCCACCCACCTGCCTCGCGGACATACAGCCCGAAGACCGTGACGATCAGAGGGCGCGGTGACTGCGACGCCTGGGCAGGGTCGGTCGCGGTCACGGACGCAGTATGTACGCGGGTCAGGAGTCGAAGCCCAGCCCGAGGCGGTCGAGCGCCCGCAGCCACAGGTTGCGCCGGCCGGTGCGGTCGTGGCGAGCCAGCGAGCGCGTGGTGATCTGGATGGCCGCCCACGCCAAGGGTTCCGGCGGGAACGGCAGCGGCTTCTCGCGGACCATCTCCAGCTGGGTCCGCTCGGTCGGCTGGCCGGCGAGCAGGTCGAGCATCACGTCCGCGGCGAAGCGGGACGCACCGACGCCGAGGCCGGTGAACCCCGCGGCGTACGCCGTGCGTCCGCGGTGCGCCAGCCCGTAGAACGCGCAGAAGCGGGTGCAGGTGTCGATCACCCCGGACCAGCGGTGCGTGAACCTGATGCCCTCCAGCTGCGGGAACGTTGCGGCGAAGTTCCGGGCCAGGGTCTGGAACGTCTCGGGGCGGTCGTCGTGGCCAGGCTCGATGGAGCGTCCGTAGTAGTAGACGGCGTCGTACCCGCCCCAGAGGATCCTGCGGTCCGGGGTGAGCCGGTAGTAGTGGAACTGGTTGCCCGAGTCGGTGACCCCGATCGCCGGGTCCCAGCGCAGCGCCGCGAGCTGCTCGTCGGTCAGCGGCTCGGTCGCGAGCACGTAGTCGTAGACCGGCACCACGCGCCATGCGCTCCGGCGCAGCACCGACGGGAACACGTTGGTCGCCAGCACCACGTCCGTGGCGCGTACGACGCCTCCCGAGGTGGTCGCCTCGACGCCACCCTTCGTCCTGCGCAACGACTCGAGCCGGGTCCCCTCGGCGATCCGGACGCCCAGCCCCTCGGCGGCGTCTGCCAGCCCCCACGCCAGGCGCGCCGGGTCGACCAGAGCAGCCTCGTCCGCGTCGAGCCGTCCGGCGAGGTACGTCGGCGACGCCACCTGCTGCTGCACCGCAGCCGTGTCCAGGAACCCCGACAGGTCGGGCTCCAGCGCCGACACCTCGTGCTCGCGGGTCGCCACCGTGAGCTGGCCGCCCCTCGCGTAGCCGCAGTCGATGCCGTACCTCGCCAGCGTCTCCTCGATCTGCGCGAGGTTGCGCATGCCGAGCCCGTGCAGGACGTCGTACTCCTCCGGCCAGCGCTGCCGGGCGTTCGCCTCGCCGTGCGTCAGGCTCGCCTCGCAGAAACCGCCGTTGCGACCGGTCGCGTGCTCGGCGAGCCGGTCCGCCTCGACGAGCACGACCCGTCGGCCCGGCCGCCGCTCGACCGCCCGGAGCGCGGCCCAGAGTCCGGTGAACCCGCCACCCACGACCAGCAGGTCCGTGTCGACGGATCCGTCGAGCGCCGACCGAGGCGCCGGCCGTGCCGGGTTGTCCAGCCACAGCGGCTGGAGCTGCGAGCCCGCCAGCGCCGCCACGCCCCAGTCGGCCTCCATCAGGAGGGGGTGGCCCTTCCCGGGACGACGCTCGAGTGGATCTCGCGAGTGAGCTCGGCGATCGTGCGCGTCAGGTCGGTGTTGGTGTGCAGCTCCTGCTCCTGGGCCACGAAGTCGTGGTCGGCCTTGAGCTGCTGGAAGATCGCCTGCCGGTTCTGCCCGATCATCACGAACGTCGACAGGAAGATCGCCTCCAACGACACCACGAGCGTGAGCGTCGGCCAGGGACTGCCCTCGGCAAAGAGCATCCACAGAGCGAAGGCCAGGACATGCAGGTAGACGAACTGCATCGAGCCGGCGAACTTGGTGATGGCGTCCGCCACGCGAAGCTGCACGTCCTCGGCGCGCTTGGCCAGGACGTGCTCCACCACCGGATGATGAGGCGCGGTCGCCTCGGGAGATGTGGTCATGCCTTCGAGCGTGACACTCCCGGACGAACGGGCGTGAGTCCGGGACGGCTTCGCCGCTTCCGCGATGTGCCACGACGAAGTGACCTACCGTGAAGACGTGCACCTGCCAATCAGCCTTGCTCCTTCGTGAGGAAGCCTGTCTCCACTTGGGTGCTGCTCGTTTGCCTCCTCCTTGTCGGGGTCGGCACCGGGTTCGCAGGACTGAAGATGCGCAGCGCGTTGGACCAGCAGGTCCACGACGGAGCCGTGCTGACGGCGGAGACCATCATTACGGTGACCGTGGCGCGCAACTTCGCCGACGGCGTGGGTCTTCGGCCGGGAACGCGCATCACGGCCCTCAACACGGCCGACCTCCAGGCCGACGTGGACGCGCTCTCCGAGGACAAGGTGCTGCTTGGTCTGGAGGTCTGGCGATCCGATGGCACCCTGGTCTTCGCCGACTCAAACCATCCGACCCCGGAAACCCAGATGCCCAGGGCGGAGCTTGACACGGCATTGGGCAGTGACTTCGTGCAGGAAGCAACCGACTCGGCGCGTGGCGGGCGGGTCGTCGAGGTCTTCCGCCGATACGACCAGGACGGTGACGGCAGCACCGACGCGGTCGTCGAGGTGGTGCTGCCTGCGAACGATGCTGTGCGCGTCGACACGCTGACCAAGCGCCTGTACCTCGCTCTGGGTCTGGTGGCCCTGCTGATCGCCGCAGGCTTGGTGAACTTCAACCGTCGACTCGCCCAACGTGAGCACGAGGCCCGGCACGACCCGTTGACCGGCGTCGGCAACCGGAACGCGCTTCATCAGCGCGGAAACTCCGTGTTCAAGGGGCAGGGTCGGCCCAGCGCACTCGTGCTGCTGGACCTGGACGGTTTCAAGGCCGTCAACGACACTCTCGGCCACCACGCCGGGGACGAGCTGCTGGTGCAGGTCGCCCGCGGGCTGATGTCCCTGGTTCGGCCAGAAGACCTGGTGGTGCGGCTCGGCGGTGACGAGTTCGCCGTCCTGTTCCATCTCGACGGCGACACGGCTCTGCGTACCGCAGAACGGTTGGTCGCCGGACTCGCGGAGCAGGACTTCTCCGTGGACGGTGTCCAGCTCTCCGTGCAGGCCAGCGCTGGGGTGGCCCAGTACCCCCAGGACGCGACCGACGTGGAGGGGCTGCTCCAGCGGGCCGACGTAGCGATGTACCAAGCCAAGAGCAGCGGCGCGGGCGCTGTCCTCTACGACGCGACCCAGGACGACCACGACGTGGCCAAGCTGCAGCTGCTCGCCCAGCTCAGGCGTGCAATCGACAACAACGAGCTGGTCCTGCACTACCAGCCCAAGGCCGATCTGGGCACAGGTCACGTCGCCAGCGTCGAGGCACTCGTCCGATGGCAGCACCCCGAACGTGGCCTCCTCCCACCCGACACCTTCATCCCGACCGCCGAGTACACCGCGCTGATGAAGCCGTTGACGATATGGGTCCTCGACCAGGCCTGCCGTCAGGCCGTGGCGTGGCGCGACACGGGCCCCCTGTTGGCCGTCGCCGTCAACGTCAGTCCTCGCGTCCTGGTCAGTGGCGACCTGCCCGACATCGTGGAGCGGATCCTGACCGCGACCGGGCTTCCGGCGGCCCTACTGGAGCTCGAAGTCACCGAGACAGCGGTGGTCGTCGACCCGGAAGCAGCGCGATCGGTCCTCCAACGCCTCCGGGACATGGGAGTGCGGGTCTCGCTCGACGACTTCGGGACCGGCTACACCTCCATGGCTCTGCTCCAGACGCTGCCCGTCAGCTCGCTCAAGATCGACCGCGCCTTCGTGACAGGAATGCTCGCCGGCGAAGAGAACGCCGTCGTCGCAGAGTCCCTCATCACCCTGGCCCATCGACTCGGTCTGAACGTCGTCGCCGAGGGCGTGGAGACCTTGGCGGTCTGGAACCGGTTGAGAGTCCTCGGCTGCGACCAGGCACAGGGCTACTACCTCGCCCGCCCGATGCCCGCCGACCAGGTCGCGCTATGGGTCCTCTCCCGCGACGCCGCCGTCGACCAGCCCCTCACACTGTCCGCCTCGCCCCTGCGGAGCTGAGACTGACATCTGGTCTGGGCCGTCCCAGACGTCAGCCGTGACCGTGATGAGGCTCGCAGGCCGCTGATCTGTGCAAACAGAGCCGCTGTCCGACTTCGGTTGATGGGTGACAGATCTAGTTCGTCTGATCGGTAACACTCGTCTTCACGATAGAGCCCACGAGGGATGCGCATGTCGCATCCGGGCGATCTCGACCTCGACCAGCGAACCCATCTGGTGCGGACACGACCTGGGCCGGTGCGACCGGTCCCCCAACCCCTCCAGCCCACCAGCCTCGTAACGGGCCAGCCAGGCATGCACGGTCTTGCGCGACACCGAGAACCGGGCCGCCACATCCGTGACCGTCTCGCCGTCCTGGATCACCGCCAGCACAGCCTGATACCGCTGCTCAGCCACACTCAACTCCCGCATGATCGGGAGTGTCACCAATCAACCGAAGTAGCTGTAACCATCAGCCGAAACACTGACCGGCATCAACCGAAGCCCAGATGTCACCCGTCAGGCGGAGTAATACAGTGCAAACAGAGCCGCCTGTCGGAATCGAACCGACGACCTTCTCATTACGAGTGAGACGCTCTACCGACTGAGCTAAGGCGGCGCGCTGCCCCCTGGGCAACCCGCGGAAGTATACGGAGCAGATCGGCGGGCAGACCAAAACGGGCCGGGTGCCCCGCGACGCCCGAGGGCGTCGGGTTCACCCGACCCGTGAGGGGGCGCGCTGAGAGCGCCTCAGGTCGCCGAGTGCACTCAGGCGGCGACGGTCTCGCGGTGGCCGACGGCGCGGCCGGTGAGCATGGTCTGCTCGGCGCCGCACCAGCACTCGAAGGCCACGATGATGCCGTGCTCGGTGTTGACGAGCGAGGTGACCTGGCTCGGGAAGATCAGCTGGCGCTTGTCGCACGCGGTGCAGTGGTGGTCGAACATGGGGAGCCCCCTTCAGGTCTCTCGCGGAAGTCAGTACTGCCGAACATCTCCAGTGTGACTGATGAGTAGACATAGGGGTAGCCTGACTTTCCAGTGACTTCCCAAGGAGAGTCCTATGCTTTCCCTGCACCAGCTGACCTGCTTCATCAGTGTCTACGAGCACGGGTCGCTGACCCGGGCGGCCGAGGAGCTCGGCTACGCGCAGCCGTCGGTCTCCGAGCAGATCCGGGCGCTGGAGAAGTCGCTGGGCGTCCAGCTGTTCCGGCGGGTCGGTCGCGGCGTCGTACCGACCACCGTGGCGGACACGCTGCGACCGCACGCCGAGCGCACCCTGGCCGCGGCCGAGGACACCCGACGGGCGGCCCAGGCGGTGAAGTCGTTCGAGACCGGGACCATCCGGTTCGGGATGTTCGGCACCGCGCGCCTGTACGCCGGCGCGGGGCTGGTCGCCGATGTCCTGGAGCGCTACCCCGGCGTCCGGGTCGAGCTGATCGGCCAGAACTCCAGCGAGGTCGCCGAGGAGCTCCGGCGCGGCCGGCTGGAAGCGGCCATGATCGCCATCCACTCCGTCGAAAGCGAGGGCATGCAGATCACGCCCGTCGCGCGCGACGAGATCGTCTACATCAGCAACGACCCCGAGCAGCTCGCGAGCCCGGTCACCGCGAAGCGGCTCTCCGAGGCGCAGCTCGTGATGCCCGAGACCACCTGGCGCTCCACCGACTCGATCCGGATCATGCTCCGCCAGCTGCTGCACGAGACCGGCCGCAACCCCCTCACCCGGATCGAGGTGGAGGACGTCGAGATCGCCGTGGAGCTGGTGGGCCTGGGACTGGCCGACTCGGTCATCCCCCGCGGCGCCGCGGAGCAGCTGCTGCCGCGGCTGGCGCCGAACGCCGGGTGGGTGAGCTTCCGGCCCCGGCTCTACGACAACTTCGCGATCGTGCACCGCCGCGGCGCGACCCTCTCCCCCGCCGCCCAGCTGATGATCGAGCTCGCCACCCGTCGGATCCAGGCCATCGCGCAGCCCCTCTAGGCTGGGCCGCATGGAGCCGGAGCAGACCGTCAGGGAGTTCTTCCGGCTCCTCGCGCTCCCCGACACGAAGGCGGCGGTCGCGCTGCTGGACGACGAGGTGGTCTGGCGCAACACCGGGCTGCCGACCATCAAGGGCCGCCGGGTCGGCGGCATGCTCCTCGACACCGAGAAGCGCGGCGTCACCGTCGACATCACGGTCCACCACTCCGCGGCCACCGGCGCCGTCGTGCTGACCGACCGCACCGACGTGCTCCGCAAGGGCAAGTGGCAGACGTCGTTCTGGGTGCGCGGCACCTTCGAGGTCCACGACGGGAAGATCACCCTCTGGGACGACGCGTTCAGCTGGCTCGACTTCACGCGCGGCAGCCTCGTCGGACTCACGCGCCTTTTCAGCTAGCAGTCCAGGCCGTCCTCGGGCACGGTGCCGTCGAGGAGGTAGCCCTCGACCGCCTGGTCGACGCAGTCGTTGCCCGCGTTGTAGCCGGTGTGCCCGTCGCCGTCGCGGCTCACCAGCACCGCGGACTGGAGCTGGTCGGCGAGGTGCACGGCCCATTGGTATGGGGTGGCGGGGTCGCGGGTGGTGCCGACGACCACGATCGGGGCGGCGCCGGCCCCGTCGATCGTGTCGTCCGTCTCGGTGGCCTTGGCCTGGACGCCGTGGCAGGACACCAACCCCCAGGCGAACACGTCGCCGAAGGTCGGCGACGCCTGCTCGAACGCCGGGATCTGGTCGGGCACCTCGTCGGCGGTGATCGAGTAGGGGTCGTCGAGGCAGTTGATCGCGAGGATCGCCTCGGCACTGTTGTCGCTGTAGGTCCCGTCTTCGTTGCGGGACTCGTAGAGGTCCGAGAGCCGCAGCAGCAGGGTGCCGTCGCCGCTCAACGCCATGTCGAGCGCCTGGTCCAGCACCGTCCAGTAGTCGCGGTTGTAGAGCGGGGCGACCAGCCCGTAGAAGGCGTTGCCGACCTCCAGGCTGCGGTCGTCCTGGGTCGGCAGCGGCTGGTCCTCGATGCCGGCGATCAGGTCCTGGATCGTGGTCAGCCCGGCGTCGACGGTGTCGCCGAGGAAGCAGTCGCCGTCGTCGACGCAGTTCTGCACGTAGGAGCGCAGGGCCACCTCGAAGCCGCCGGCCTGCTCGAGGCTGAGCTGCCTTGAGTCGATGGAGAGGTCGACCGCTCCGTCGAGCACCATCCGGCCGACCTTGTCGGGGAACAGGTCGGCGTACGTCGCGCCCAGCTTGGTGCCGTAAGAGGCGCCGAAGTAGAGCATCTGCGACTCCCCCAGCGCGGCCCGCAGCACGTCCATGTCGCGGGCCGTCTCCACCGTCGTCACGTGGTTGATGAGGCTGTCGGACTTCTGCATGCAGCCCTGGAAGAAGCTCTCGTAGGACTGCTGCAGCTGCTGCGCCTCCTCGGGGGTGTCCGGGTCGGGGTCGGCCGCGGTGAGCGCGTCGAGGTCGGCGTCGGAGATGCAGTCGACCGGATCGGACTCGCCGGTCCCGCGCGGGTCGAAGCCGACGATGTCGAAGGCGTCGCGGAGGGGCTGGCGGAACGCGAACGACGAGTTCTCGGCGTACGACGTGCCTGGCGCACCCGGACCGCCCGGGTTGACGATCAGCGAGCCGACCCGGTGCGTGGCGTCGTCGGCAGGGTCCTTGAGCAGCGCGAGCTCGATGGTGGCCCCGCCGGGGTCCTGGTAGTCGATGGGCACCTTCAGCGTGGCGCACTCGAAGTCGCCGCGGCACGGCTCCCAGGTCAGCTGCTGGGTGTAGAACGACGCGAGGTCGGCCGTCGGAGGCTCGCTTGAGCCGGGCTCGGGCGTCGGGGTCGGCGCGAGCGTCGGTGTCGAGTCACTGCCGCCCTTGGTGGAGTCGTCGCTCTGCTGGAGGCTCTGGACGACCGCGAACACGACGACCGCCACGAGAGCGACCACCACGTGCCCCGCGATCAGCCGCGACGCCTTCATCCGCGAGCCCGGTCGGGGACCTTGAGGGCGACCATCATCGACTCCAGGGCTAGGGGCACGGGGACATTGAACTCCAGCATCTGCTCGCGCGCGGCGAAGATCGCCGCAATGCGCTGGAGGTTCAGCTCCGGGGTCGAGGTGCGCGCCACCAGCTCGACATCGCCGCGGATCTCCTCGTTGACCAGCATCCCGACCGCACCGGTCGCGACCGCGATCGCATCCCTGTAGACCGACATCAGGTCCATGAGGCCCCGGTCGACCATGTCGAGGTGGCGCCGCTTGGCGCGGGTGCGCTGCCCCTTCTCGAGGGCCGAAAGCGCCGGGGCGTACTCGCGCGGACGCCGGCCCCGCTCCACGACGCCGTAGGCCACGTCGAGGTCGGCCTTCTCGCGGGTGTCGAGCTCGCTGGTGACCTCGTCGGCCTCCTCCTTGGTCACCTCGGCCAGGTTGGAGGCTGCGGTCATGCAGGCGCCCAGCGAGTTCAGCTTGGCGGGGTAGGAGACCACCTCGCGGCGCCGGTTGCGGGTGCTCTCGTCACGGGCCAGGGCCCGGGCGCGGCCGATGTGGCCCTGGCTGGCCCGGGCGGCGTACGACGCCAGCGACTCGGCCACGCCGTCCTTGCGCACGAGGAACGCCGCGACGTCCTCGGTGGTCGGCGTGGTCAGCGTGACCAGCCGGCACCGGGAGCGGATCGTCGGCAGGACGTCCTCGACGGTCGGCGCGCAGAGCATCCAGACGGTGCGCCTGGTGGGCTCCTCGATCGCCTTGAGCAGCGCGTTGCAGGCCTGCTCGGTGAGCCGGTCGGCGTCCTCGACGATGATCACCTGCGAGCGCCGGCCGACCGGCGCCAGCGCCGAGCGGCGGACCAGGTCACGGACCTCGTCGACCCCGATCGACAGCTTCTCGGTGCGGACCATCGTCACGTCCGCGTTGGACCCGGTCAGCACCGTGTGGCACTCGTGGCACTCCCCACAGCCCGCGTCGGGCCCGAGACCGCGCTCGCACTGCAGCGCCGCCGCAAACGCGACCGCGGCGTTGGAGCGCCCCGACCCGGGCGGGCCGGTGAACAGCCAGGCATGGCTCATGCCGTGGCCCCCTGCGGCGCTGCGGAGCGCCTCGCTCACGCGGTGCTGGCCGACCAGGTCGTCCCAGACTGATTTTCCGGGGTCCCCGACAAGGCGCGCGTCGCCAGCGCGCAGCGCTCCCTCCGGGCGGCTTGGCGGGGTGGTTGTCATCGGACTGCCTGGTCCAGCAGGGGTGCGAGCCGGCCGCCGATGGCCGCGGCGAGCTCCTCGACGGGGGTCCGCGCGTCGAGCACGAGGTAGTGGTCGGGGTCGGCGGCGGCCAGGTCGAGGAAGGACTGCCGGGCCCGCTCGTGGAAGTCCAGGGACTCGGCCTCGATCCGGTCGCGGCCCTCGAACCTGCCCAGCCCCTCGCGCGGGTCGACGTCCAGCACCACGGTCAGGTGCGGCCGCAGCCCGTGGGTGGCCCACCGAGCCACCATCTCGACGTCGGCCTGGGCCAGCTCGCGGCCGGCGCCCTGGTAGGCGAGCGTCGTGTCGACGTAGCGGTCGGTGATCACCACCTCGCCCTTGTCGAGGGCCGGCTGCACGACCGTGTCGACGTGCTCGGCCTTGTCGGCGGCGTAGAGCAGCGCCTCGGTGCGGTGTGACAGCACGCCGGTCTCCGGGCTGAGCACGATCCGGCGCAGCTCCTGGCCGACCGGGGTGTCGCCCGGCTCGAAGGTGAGCAGCACCGCGTAGCCCTCGGCACGCAGCCGGTCGCTCAGCAGCCTCGCCTGCGTGGACTTGCCGGAACCCTCGCCGCCCTCGAAGCACACGAAGACGCCCGTGGGGGCGTACGTCGCGGGCAGGTTCACGGGGCGAACCTACGCGGGGCCGGGGACACGACCCAACACGGAGCCCGCCCGATAGCGTGCCCGGCATGTCGGCCACCGATGTCCAACCGCCCACAGTGACCTTCACCCGCTCCGACCGGCTCATCCTCGGAGGGGCCGG
>JAWWPK010000234.1:0-14780 GCA_033854925.1 Nocardioidaceae bacterium
AGGTCAGCATCCACGGCTCCTGGGTCTCCACCCGCCGGAGCCACTCCTCCCGCCAGCCCTCGCCCCACACCGCCGGCACGGGCGGAAGCATGGTCATCGGCGTCATGTAGTGGTTGTAGTCGACGAGGTCCACCAGCCGCAGCGCGTTCCCCCGCCAGTGCACGTCGTCGCTCCAGCGGTCGTCGCTGGAGTAGATCGCGACGATCGCCTTCAGGGCCGGCGGACGTTCGGCCGCGATCTGGAGCGAGTTGAACCCCGAGTACGACGTGCCGAACATGCCGACACTGCCGTCGCACCACTCCTGCTCGGCCAGCCACGCGATCACCGCGCACAGGTCGGTGCGCTCGACCGGCGGGTACTCGTCGGTCGCGTCGCCGGCCGACGAGCCGGTGCCGCGCAGGTCCACCCGGCACACGGCGTAGGAGTGCTCGTCGCGGAGCGTGCGGTAGCCCTCGGCGTACGACGAGGTGAGGTCGTCCTTGCGGTAGGGCAGCGCCTCGAGCAGGCACGGCTGGGGCTCCGTGGTCTCCGGCAGGTAGAGCGTCGCGGCCAGCTCGACGCCGTCCGCCATCGCGATGCGGACCGAGCGTTCAGTCCCCGGCACGGCCGTGCTCACGCAGGAGCCGCACCACGGTCTCGGGGTCGAGCCCCTCGCTGCTGTTGCCGTCCCGACCGACCGTGGTGGGCGACATCAGCAGCGAGTTGAGCACCGACTCCTCGGCGGCGTCGACGACCGCCTCGAACAGGTCGTCCAGTCCGCGCATGGCCAGTCGAGGGGAGGCGCCGACGTCGGTCCCGTCCCGGTCGGTGCGCGCGGCCGTGCTCGCAGCCAGGAAGATCTCGCCGCTGCCGTGGTGGGCGGTCGAGCCGGTCCGCGCCAGGCCGAGCCCGACCCGTCGGGCCAGCCGCTCGCAGCCGAGCGGGTCCACCGGTGCGTCGGTGACGACGACACCGATGCAGGAGCCCGCAGGCCTCGGGGGATTGCCGTGCTCCGGCAGCAGCCGGCCGACGGGGACGCCGTCCACGGTGAGCCGGTCGCGCTGGCCGAAGTTGGTCATCAGCAGCACCGCGACGGTGTGGCCGCCGGGGGTCACTCGCGACGACGTACCGATGCCGCCCTTGAACCCCAGGCACGACATCCCGGTTCCGCCGCCCACCGACCCCTCCTCGGGCGGCGCCGTCGAACCACGCGAGGCGAGCGCCGCCTCGTGGGCGGCGCGGACGTCGTCCGGGGTCACCCACATGGTGCGGATGTCGTTCAGGAACGAGTCGTCGCACTCGGCCACGACCGGCACGAAGATGTCGTCGACGAGCTCCGGGTGCCGCCCCAGCTCGAGCTGGAAGGCCGCGTCGTAGACCCGGCCCACCTGGCTGGTGGAGGTCAGGTAGACCGGCGACTCGAACAGCCCCGACTCCTGGAGGGACAGGAAGCCGGTGCAGTCCCCCAGCCCGTTGAGGACCGCGCCACCACCCACCAGCGGTCTCGGGTAGGCGTCCTCGGCGAGGAACAGGCAGCTGACACCGGTCCGTGCCGTCTCCCGCGTGATGGTGACGTGGCCGAGGCCGACGCCCTCGATGTCGAGCACCGAGTTGGTGGGGCCGGTCGGGAGGGTGCCGATGGCGATGCCGAGGTCACGGGCACGGGGCATGTGCTCATACTGACCCATGGATCAGTACGCCGTCCCGGTCGTCTGGTCGCCGGAGACCCGCCGGCACGACCCGCGGCACGAGGTCTGGGTCGGTGTCGCGACCGAGGGCACGGAGGTCGCGGCTCGGGTCGACGCGATCCTCGACGCCGTCCGCGCCGCCGGCCACGAGCTCGTCGAGGCGACGCGCCAACCCGATCACGCCCTTCGCGCCGTGCACGACGAGAGGCTGCTGGAGTTCCTGCGCACGGCCGCCGACCGCTGGGCCGCGGGGCCGTATGCCGACCTCGCGGGCCAGGAGCGGGTGGTGCCCTATCTGTTCCCCACGCCTGCGATGACCGGCGGGTTACCCGCGCGCCCGGCCGTGGCCGTCCACGCGGACGCCGGCCGGTTCGCCTACGACACCATGACGCTGGTCGGTCCCGGCACCTGGGAGGCGGCGCGGGCGGCCGCGGACTGCGCGATGCAGGCCGCCGACCTCGTCACGGGGGGCGCTCGCCTCGCTTATGCCCTCTGCCGGCCCCCGGGCCACCACGCCACCCACGCCGGCTTCGGCGGCTCCTGCTACCTCAACAACGCGGCGATCGCGGCCGAGCAGCTGCGGTGGCAGGGGGCCGGGAAGATCGGGATCGTCGACATCGACGCCCACCAGGGCAACGGGACGGCCGCGATCTACTACGACCGGGCCGATGTGCTCTACGGCTCGGTGCATGTCGACCCCGCAGCCGGGTGGTTCCCCCATGTCGTGGGGTACGCCGACGAGACCGGCACCGGCGCCGGCGACGGCACGACCCGCAACCTGCCGCTGCCCGAAGGCACCGGCGACGAGCCGTGGCTCGCCGCGGTCGCCGAGCTCGCCGAGTGGGTCACCAGCGCCGGCTGCGACCACCTGGTCGTCTCCCTCGGGGTCGATGCGGCCGCGGACGACCCCGAGAGCCCGCTGCAGGTCACCGTGGACGGCTATCGCGAGGCCGGCCGGCTGCTCGGCGCGACCGGGCTCCCGGCGGTGGCGATCCAGGAGGGCGGCTACCACCTGACCACGCTCGGCGGGCTGGTCGCGGCATACCTCGACGGGCACGCGTCAGCGTAGAACCCGTCCCACCGCAGAGCCGCGGTTTCGGAGCGGCCGCGAACCGCTCCTACGCTTGGAGCGTGAAGGTCCTCCTCCTCGAGAACATCCATCCGGTCGCCGTCGAGACCCTCCAGGCGCGCGGCCACGAGGTCGAGCTGCGAACCGGCTCCCTGTCCGAGGACGAGCTGTGCGAGGCGCTGGCGGGCGGCGTACAGCTGCTCGGGATCCGCTCCAACACCCACGTCACACCGCGGGTGCTCGAGGCGGCCACCGACCTGGTCGCGATCGGCTGCTTCTGCATCGGCACCAACCAGGTCGACCTGGCCGGAGCCGCCGAGCGCGGCATCGCGGTCTTCAACGCGCCGTACTCCAACACCCGCAGCGTGGTCGAGCTGGTGATCGGCGAGATCATCGCGCTGGCGCGCCGGCTGCCCGAGAAGACGGCCAAGATGCACGAGGGCGTCTGGGACAAGTCGGCCATGGGCAGCCACGAGATCCGCGGCCGCACGATCGGAATCGTGGGCTACGGCAACATCGGCACCCAGCTCTCGAACCTCGCCGAGGCGCTCGGGCTGCGGGTGATCTTCTACGACACCGCAGACCGGCTGGCCCACGGCAACGCCCGCCGGATGCCCACCCTCGATGCGCTGCTCGCCGAGGCCGACGTGGTCACGCTGCACGTCGACGGCCGGCCCGGCAACGCCGGGCTGTTCGGCGCCGACCAGTTCGCGACGATGAAGCCGCGCTCGCTGTTCATCAACGCGTCCCGCGGCATGGTCGTGGACGACGTCGCGCTGCGCGAGAACATCGAGTCCGGCCACATCGCCGGCGCCGCGCTCGACGTGTTCCCGGTCGAGCCCAAGGCCCAGGGCGACCCCTTCGAGTCGGTGCTCCGCGGCCTCGACAACGTGATCCTCACCCCGCACGTAGGCGGCTCCACGCAGGAGGCCCAGGAGGAGATCGGCTGGTTCGTCTCGGGCAAGCTCGCCTCGTTCGTCGCCGAGGGCAGCACCGCGCTCTCGGTGAACCTGCCGGCCGTCCAGCCGCCGCCGCTGACCGAGGGCGTCCGGCTGGCCTACCTCCACGTCAACATGCCCGGCGTGCTCGCGGAGGTGAACGCCTACCTCGCCGAGCAGGGTGCGAACGTGACCGGCCAGTACCTCGCCACCCGTGGCGAGCAGGGGTACGTCGTCACCGACGCGACCGCGTCCATCAGCGAGGCCGCGCTCGACAAGCTCCGCTCCTCCCCGCAGACGGTCTGGCTGCGCAGCTACCCGGTTTGATCGCGCCGAGTCGGCGTTCCTGCTGACGAGTTACCCGCCGAGTCGGCGTTCCTGCTGACGAGTAGCCCGCCGAGTCGGCGCTACTGCTCATCAGTAACGACGACTCGCCTACGACGTACGCTCGGGGACGTGACCTCGGCGCTCCCCGACCTGCGCGGTCGGCTGGGCGCTGCGCTGTTCCTCCAGGTCGCGGGGCCGGACGGGCCGCGGCAGCGCGAGCGGATCCACTTCCGGGAGGGACCGCGCTGGTTCGAGGGCGGCAGCCCCATCGCCAGGGTGCACGGCGACGCGTCGATGTTCGTCGGCGGACTGAGGGCGGTGCTGCTGCAGACCCTGCACCCGGCCGCGATGCTGGCGGTGTCGGAGCACTCGGGCTTCCGCGGCGACATGTGGGGCCGGCTGCACCGGACGAGCACCTTCCTCGCGGTCACGACGTTCGGGGTCAGCGACGACGCGCAGCAGGCCGTGGACATGGTCCGGCGGATCCACGAGCGGGTCACCGGGACGATGCCCGACGGCACGCCGTACGCCGCGTCCGACCCGCACCTGCTCGGGTGGGTGCACGCGGCCGAGGCCGACAGCTTCCTGCGCGCACACCAGGTCTACGGCCGCCGGCCGCTGGACCAGGCGGGGCGGGACGAGTACGTCGCCCAGATCGCCGAGGTCGGCCGGCGACTGGGCGTGCTCGACCCGCCGACCTCCGAGGCCGGACTCGCCGACGCGCTCGCGGCCTACCGCCCCGAGCTGCGGGGCACCCCCGAGGCCCGCGAGGCGGTCCGGCACGTACTCCTCAAGCCGCCGCTGCCGGTGGCTGCCCGGGCGCCGTACGCCGTGCTCGCGGCGGCCGCGATCGGGCTGATGCCGGCGTGGACCCGGCTGCCGCTGCGGCTGCCGTGGCTACCCGTGTCCGAGCGCACCGCGGTGCGCGTGCTCGGCGGGCTGGCCACCGGGACGATCCGCTGGGCTCTCCAGGCTCCTCAGGACACAGACATGTCGGCGTCGGACCAGTAGGCCCTCATCGAGGTGATCCTCCCGTCGTCGTCGAAGGTCATCACGTCGATCGGCGCCAGCGTGTAGGTCTGCTCGCCGGCCTTGGTGCGCAGCTCGAACAGGAACGCCGCCTCGCTGCCGGCGATCCGCGCGCTCAGCACCTCACCGGCCTGCTCGAGCGCCTCCAGACCCGAGTAGAACTCCCGGATCGACTCCCGGGTGGTCCGCACCTCGGTGCCGACCGGGTCCTCGACGGTTGCACCCTCCGCGTAGAGCTCCATGATCTCGTCGGTGGTGCCGGTCGCCACCCGGGCGACGTACTGGTCGATCACCTCGCGGATCTTCTCCGGGCTGGCGGGCATCGCGGTCTCCTCGGCTAGAACACGTTCTCGTTCTCGTACGCCGGGAGCCTAGTGGTTGCCGCCGGAAGTTCGTCGGGGGTGGCCCGTGCTGCGGGTGCGGGCATCGAGGTCCTTCCGTCCGGGGCACTTGGCGGGTTGGATGAAGGCGATGGACCTCAGCGACAGATGGCCCCTCCACGACAGCCCCGGCGTCCGCGACGAGCTCGCGGCGGCCTACGCAGACCCGAGTCGCGGCTACCACGACACCCGCCACCTGACCGAGGTCCTGGACCGGCTCGACGAGCTGGCCGGCAGCGGGGCGCCGTACGACGCCACACCGGTGCTGCTCGCGGCCTGGTTCCACGACGCGGTCTACGACGGCGAGCGGGACGCCGAGGAGCGCTCGGCGACCTGGGCCGAGGACGCGCTCGCCACGGTCGCCCCCGCCCCGATCGTGTCCGAGGTGGCCCGGCTGGTCCGGCTCACCGAGACGCACACGCCCGACGACGGCGACGCCAACGGCTGTGCACTCTCCGACGCCGACCTGGCGATCCTCGCCGCGCCGCGCGAGCGCTACGACGAGTACATCGCCGCGGTCCGCCGCGAGTACGCCCACCTCGAGGACGACGTCTTCTCCGCCGGCCGCGCCGACGTGCTCAAGGGGCTGGCCGCCAAGCCGCACCTGTTCCACACGACCTACGCGCGGGAGCGGTGGGAGGCCGCCGCCCGGGCCAACGTCGAGCGGGAGATCGCGGAGCTCTCGCGCTAGTCGTACCTCTCGACCTGACGACAGTCGGGCCGCCCCGGTCATCCTGGGCGGCCCGACCTTTGGCTCGTCTGTCAGCTGGCTTGGCAGGTCGTCAGCGCTGCTGACGCCGCCTTGAGTGCCTTCTTGGCCTTCTTGACCTTGGCCTTGGCCCTCTTGACGGCCTGGGCGTTGCCGCCCTTCTTGGCCTTTTTCAGCTTGACCTTGGCCTTCGCCACTTTTGCCTTCGCCTTCGCGACGGCCGACGCGTACGGCGAGCAGTCCGGCGGAGGCGGGCTCGGGGCGACCACGCTGAAGATGCTGGTGGCCGGGGTCGCGTCGGTGTTGCCCACGGGGTCCGTGGCGCTCACCGAGAACGTGTGCGCCCCTAGCGGGAGGGCCGCCGTGGTGTAGGTGGCCCCCGGACCGGAGCACGGTACGAACGCTCCCAGGTCGACGCTGCACGCGAAGGTGGCACCTGCGTCGGTCGAGCTGAACCCGAACGTCGGCGTCGTGTCCTCGGTCGCCGTACCCGTCGCCGGTCCGGACGTGATCGAGGTGTCCGGTGCCGTGGTGTCCACGGTGAACGACGAGGTGGCGGACGTCGCGTCGGTGTTGCCCACCGCGTCAGTCGCACGGACCTCGAACGTGTGCACGCCGTCGCCCAGGGCAGCGGTCGTGAACGGGCTGCCGCACGAAGCGAACGCGGCCGTGTCGACACGGCACTCGAACGTCGACCCGGCCTCGGACGAGCCCAGACCGAACGTCGGCGTCGCGTCACCGGTCGTCGTACCCGTCGCCGGGCCCGAGGTGATCGTCGTCTCCGGAGCGGTGGTGTCCACCGTGAACGCGTAGGTCGCCGGGGTCGGGTCGACGTTGCCGGCCAGGTCGACGGCCTGCACCCCGAAGGTGTGACTCCCGTCAGCGAGACCGTTGACGGTGTGGGTCCCCGAGCCCGAGCAGTTGGCGTACGGCGCGCCGTCCAGCGAGCACTGGAACGTGCCGGCTTCGGTGGATGTGAAGTCGAACGTCGCCGACGTGTTGGTGCTGAGCGCATTCGGCGTCGACGTGATCGTCGTGTTCGGCGGGGCGACATCGGTCGGCTGGTCGTCGTAGCCGTAGGTGTCGATGCCGATGTAGTCGCCGTTGCTGCCGCTGAAGCCGGCGTTGGTGACGAAGTAGCGGAACGCGAAGCATCCGGACTTGGCGCCGGTGATGCCGGAGAGCGTGGCTGTGAACTGGGTCCAGGACGTGGGGTAGACACCGGTGACGAGGGTGGGGTTGATGGTGAGCAGCAGCGTGGTGAAGTCACCGACGCTCGCAGATCCGGTGCCGGGGCTGCAGCCGCCGTTGGTCGACATCCGCACCTCGAGGCGGTCTGCGTAGCTGTCGGGGGACACCTTGCGGGAGTAGAACGACATCACGTCGCCGTTGCTGAGGCTGGTGTACTGCGGCGTGACCAGCCAGGTGCTGATCGTCCCGGTGCTGCCGGTCGAGTTGTAGTTCATGCCCGCATAGCTGTTGACCGCACCCGCCTGCGCGTCGAACGGCCCGCCCGCGGCAACGTTCGTGCCCTGGAACACACCGGTGGAGCCCACCGGGCTGCTGTTGTTGGCCGTCGTCCAGCCGGCTGGCGGGACGAGCGAGAAGCCTTCGGTCGTGACCGCGGCCGAGGCCGGGCTCGGGAGGATGATGCCGGACAACGGCGCGGCGACGACGACGCTTACGAGCGCGCCGATCAGCGACTTCTTCAAGGGAGCTCCTGCTCGGGTTGCGGATGCGCTGCGACAGCCCGAGTAGCGCGACGACAACCTAGCCGCTGGCCGCCGCGCAGAACGGCACTGCTCCCAGATCGTCCGCCTCGCCACCCGACGCAGGGGCGGGGCCGCGGAGCGGGTGAGCGCCCTCCTTCATTCGACTGCGCACAGGACGCTCGGTTAGCGGTTCTTCCGGCGGCGCAGCCCCGCGCCCACCAGCCTTCGCACCAGCTCGCGCGAGGTCACCGGCTCGACACCGCGCGCGAGCACGTCGTCGTACCACTCCGACGGGACGTCGTAGTGGTCGCGGTCGAAGCCCCGCTCGGGGATCCCGAGCTCGCGCGCGAAGGCGTGCAGCTCGTCGAAGGACGTGTCGCTGGCCAGGTGCGACCACATCCGGCCACGGGAGGGCACGGCGGGCGGGTCGATCATGAGGGTCACGAGGACATGGCCTAGCGCTCCACCGCGTCGTCGAGGAGCAGTCGCCAGGAACGGGTCAGCCCGGCATCGACGTACGCCTTGCGACTGCCGCCGGGGCGGAGCTGCTCGTCGAGGTGGAACGCGCGGACGCCCGTGCGCACCAGCCACGGCACGTGCTCGGCCAGCAACCCGCCGCCCGGCATCAGCAGCGCGGCGATCGCCGGGTCGGTCTCGGCGGTCGCCAGCAGCTCGTCGTACCCCTCTCCCATCCCGCGCGGCGACCCGGCGGAGCGCACGTTGACCAGCCCCGGCAGCCCGACGAGCCGCCGCCACGCCAGGCGCGGGTCGAGGGTGTCGTCGACGGCGTCGTGGAAGGTCCAGGGCACGTTCGCGAGGGACGCGGTGAGGAGCGTGCAGACCTCGGTGTCGACCTCGGTGTCGGCGTCGAGGAACCCGAAGGACACACCCGTCGCGCCCACGGCGAGGTAGTCCTCAGCGAGCCCGACCAGCCGGGTCAGCTCGCCACCGGTGGTGGTCCACGAGTCGTTGAGCCGGAGCAGCACGAAGATCGGCACGTCGGCATCGCGGCAGACCGCGGAGACCGTGGTGATCTCGGGCGACAGGCTCCGCCCGTCCCTGGCCGGGCCGACCACGTGCAACCGGTCCGCGCCACCCTCGACTGCACCGGGTACGTCGCGCTCGTGCGCGACCGCGACCTCCAGCAGCACGCCCACGGGGTCAGCCTAGGACTCGAACCGTCACCACCCGCGACACAGAATGGGCAGGTGGACACCGTGCCGTTGTTCGACGCGAGGGCTCGCGTGCTCGCCGACCTCCAGGCCCGCAACCACGCGACCGCCCACGCGGTCTCACTCCTCGAGGACGCCGTCTCGTCCCGCGAGTGGTGGGCCGACCAGTGGCCCGAGGGCCAGGTGTACGTCGCCGGGCTGGTGGCGCAGGACGTCCAGGACGGGCTGTTCGAGACCTCGGGCCGCTGGCCGCTGTGCCTGGGCTGCGAGGGTCCCGAGCACTCCCTCTACATCCAGCCCGACCTCGGTGGCCCGGACCCGGTCTGGGTCTGCGAGCTCTCCGGCGACGTCGTGGCGCCGCTCGGCGGCTTGGGCGACTGACCCTTCTCACCGGGTCATCAGCGCCCGCACAGGGCGGGCACAGGACTCCGACGCACGCTCGGAGCGTGCCCACCGCAGCCACCTGGACGACACCCATGCGGGTCGCGGGTGCCTTCCTGGCGGTCTACGCCGTCGGCGTGTGGACGCCGGCCGGGCAGCTCCTCGACCAGCAGGCCATGCGCTGGGTCGCCGCCCACACCGCCCTGGACTCCGGCGCCGCACTGGTGCTCGGGGCGCTCACCGCCACGACCGTCGCGGTGGCGACGGCGGCCCTGGTCCTCGTTGCGCTGGCGGTGCACGGCGCGCGCCGCGCCCTGGTGGTGGGGCTCGCTCCCCCCGTGGTGCTGGCCCTGGCCAGGCTGCTCAAGCTGTTCCTCGAGCGGCCCGACCTCCTGCCGAGCGACTACGCCAACTCGTTCCCCAGCGGCCACGTCGCCGCGGTGGCCGCGGTGGCCGCCTCGGTTGCACTCGCGCTGCCCGACCGGTTCCGGGGTCGCGCCCTGGCCACGCTGCTGGCGGTGCCGGTCGCGGTGACGGCGGTGGCCACCGTCGTGCTCCGCTGGCACCGGCCGAGCGACACGCTGGGTGGTGCCCTGCTCGCCGTGCTGGTCGGCTGCGTGGGCTGTGCCGCGACGCGCGCCACGACGGCCGGGGAGGCCACCGAGCCGGTGCCGGCCGAGGTTGCCCGGGCCTAGAAGTCCTGGCCGATCTGCACCCAGAGCGTGTAGCGGTCCGCGCGGAAGACGCTGCGCGAGACCTCGACGACCTTCTCGCCGTTCAGCGCGCGGCGCGAGTGCCGCAGCACCGGGTCGCCGGCCGCGACCTCGAGGTGCGTGGCCTCGTCGGCCTGACACACGTCGGCGTTGATGGAGTCCTCGGCCCAGGTCGGGCGCAGTCCGCGCAGCTCGAGCGCCTCGTAGAGGCTGGTGGGCATGCCGCTCTGCAGGAAGCCGGGCAGCAGCACCTCGTTGAGGAACGCGTCCTCGATGCACATCGGGCCGCCGTCGGCACGGCGCAGCCGCTTCCAGTGGATGACGGGGTCGCCCTCGGTGATGTTCAGCGCGCGGGCCACGCCGGGACCGGCCTGCTCGCGGCGGGCGAGGAGGGTGACCGACTCGCCGAGCATGCCGCGGCGGGCCATCTCCTCGCTGTAGCTCGTGATGGTGCTGGCCGTACGCCGCGGGCGGGCCACGAAGGTGCCCTTGCCGGGGATCCGCTCGAGCAGACCCTCGACGACCAGGGCGTCCATCGCCTGGCGCACGGTCATCCGGGCCACACCGAACTGGGCGACCAGCTCGCGCTCCGAAGGCGCCGGGGAGCCCGGGGACATGCCGGAGACGAGGGCGCGCACGTACTCGCGCACCTGGACGTGCTTGAGTGCGCGCCCATCCTTGATCAGGACCTCCGTCATGCCAGCCAGACTAGACCGGGGTTCGGGGCCTCGTCCCGGCTTTGACGGACCACGCGGTGGCCGAACGGGTAGACCTTCCTAGCCCCCTGGGACCACCCGAACGGGCCATGTGTCAGGAATGCCATGACGCTCTGGGGTCCCAGATCGCCTCATTCGGCCGCGATCGCCCGCAGCACGTCGAGGCGGGCCGCCCGCCGGGCCGGGAAGACCGCCGCGAGCACGCCGATCACCAGCGAGAGCACCAGGAAGACCACCAGCTGCACCACCGGGATGCTGATCCGCTCCAGCCCCTGGTCGCGCAGGGCGTACATCAGCGTCACCCCGAACACGATGCCCAGCCCGACCCCGAGGACGGCGCCGAGCACCGCGATCACCACCGACTCGAGCCGAATCATCAGCCGCAGCTGCCTGCGGCTGACGCCGATGGCTCGGAGCAGACCGATCTCGCGGGTGCGCTCGATGACGGAGAGGGCGAGCGTGTTCACGATCCCCAGGATGGCGATGACAACCGCGAAGACCAGCAGCACGTAGATGACGGCGATGATGCGGTCGATCGGCGCGCGCTGCTCGGCCGCGAAGGCCTGCTCGTCCTTGACGGTCACCACCGGCAGGTCCTTGACCACCTGGTCGAGCCGGTCCTGCAGGCCCGCGGCGGCCGCGCCCTTGTCGGCGAAGATCACGACGTAGTTGTCCTGGTCGGGGAAGCCGGACTCGAGCAGCGTCTGGGTGGTGGTCAGCACCGACGCGAAGACCAGCGGGGTGTCCTCGAAGACCCCGACGATGCGCCACTCCTTCTTGCCGGTGGGCACCGTGATCGCGAAGGTGTCGCCGCTCCCGACGTGGTGCTCCTTCGCCCAGTCCTTCTCGACCAGCACGGTCCCGTCGGTCAGGTCGGTCGCCACGCCGGACGTCATCTTCATGTGGAACTGGCCGATGGTGTCGGCCGCGGTGGCCACGACGCTCATGGCATCGCTGGACCTGCCCTTGTAGAGCCCGTAGCCGAACCGCTCGCGCAGCACGCTGTCCACGCCGTCGATCTCCGCCATCCGGTCGGTGATCGCGGGCGAGTAGCCCTCGCCGAAGGCGCTGCTGACGATGAAGTCGCCGATGAAGTTCTCCTCCACCTGCTTGTCCACCGACGCCTTGGCCGACGAGCCGAGGATCGCCACGGTGAAGGCCAGGGTCAACCCGATCATCAGCGCCGAGGCGGTGGCGGTCGTACGCCGCGGGTTGCGCATCGAGTTCTGGCCGGCGAGCTGGCCGATAGCACCGAAAAGCTTCGCGTCGGCGGCGCCGGTGGCCCGGAGGAACGGCCGGCCGATGACCGGGCTGGCCGCGGTCACGCCGAGCAGCACCGCCAGCACGCCGGCGCCGACCCACCACCCGTTGTGCGGCACCGCGCCGACGAAGAGGCCGACCACCGCGAGCGGGATGCCGATCGCGATGAGTGCGATCCCGAGGAACAGGCGGCGCCGTACGGACGACTCGGGAAGAGCGATGTCGTCGCGCAGCGCCTGGACCGGGGCGATCCGGCCCGTTCGGCGGGCCGGCAACCAGGCCGCGACCATCGTGACGACGATGCCGGTGGCGTACGCCGCCACCACGGTCCGCGGCGCCAGGATCAGCGGCTGCTGGGCGAGGTCGAGGCCGAAGGTCGCCACCAGCGCGCGGATCCCCATGGCCAGCACCACTCCGAGGCCGAGCCCGGCCGTCGAACCGACGACACCGACCACGAACGCCTCGAGCTGGACCGAGCGGATCACCTGCTTCTTGGAAGCACCCAGGGCGCGCAGCAGGGCCAGCTCGCGGCTGCGCTGGGCGACCAGGATCGAGAAGGTGTTGACGATGATGAAGCTGCTGACCACCAGGGCGATGCCGGCGAAGATCAGCAGGAACGTGGTGAGGAAGTCGATGCCGCTGAGCAGGGGGCCGGCCCGCTCCTCGGCGGCGTCGTCACCGGTGACGGCCTCGTAGCCGTCGGGCAGGACGGCGTTCGCCTGCTTGGTCAGCGCCTCCTGCGAGACGCCGTCCTTGGCGGTGATCCACAAGGTGTTGTAGACGTCCTGGCCGTCGAGGAAGAGCTGCTGCGCGGTCGGGGTGTCGAACGCGGCGTACGTCGCGCCGTTGAGCGACCCGCCCTCCCGGAAGCCGGCGATGCCGACCAGCGTCGGGTGCACGTCGAGCGTCTTGGTCGCGGTGACGATCGGCACCTCGTCACCGAGGTGGTAGCCGGCCCGGTCGGCGGTGCTCTCGTCGAGCACCACCTCGCCGGCGCCGTGCGGCTCGTGTCCGTCGAGGATCACCAGCCCCTCGAGGCCGTGGCCCGCGGGCGCATCACTCCAGTTGCCCCCGAACGCGGGCGGGCCGGAGCCGCCGACGACCTTGTTGTCCGTCGAGAGCACGTAGACGCCGGTCGCGCCGACCATGCCGTCGACGCGCGCGGCGCCCGGCAGCTGCTCGAGTGCGGGCTGCAGGGAGCCGGGCACGGTCTGGGTGCTGATCACGGGGCCGTTGTCGCCGCCGAGGTCGCTCCCCTTCACCTGGACCACGGAGTCGCCGACGGTGGAGTCGAACAGCGCGGTGAAGCTGCGCTGGAGCGTGTCGGAGAACATCAGGATCCCGGTCACGAACGCGACGCCCAGCACGATCGCGAAGGTGCTGAGCAGCAGCCGGACCCGCCGCGCCAGCAGGCTCTTGAGGGAGGCCCGGATCATCTCGTCATCCAGGGGGTCAGGCGGCCAGTCGGGCCATGGTGTCGAGCACCTGCTCACGGGTCGGATCCCGCAGCTCGTCGACGACCCGGCCGTCGCCGAGGAAGATCACTCGGTCGGTCCACGCCGCTGCGACCGGGTCGTGGGTCACCATCACCACGGTCTGCCCGTGCTCGTCGACGCTGCGCCGGAGCAGCTGCAGCACCTCGGCTCCCGACGCCGAGTCGAGGTTGCCGGTGGGCTCGTCGGCGAAGACGATCCGGGGCCGGCTGGCCAGCGCCCGGGCCACCGCGACCCGCTGCTGCTGGCCGCCGGAGAGCTCGTGCGGCTTGTGGTCGAGCCGATCGGCGAGGTTGACCGTGGCGATCACCGAGTCGTACCACTCCGGGTCCGGCCCGCGGCCCGCGATCGCCAGCGGCAACAGGATGTTCTCCTTGGCGGTCAGCGTCGGCACCAGGTTGTAGGACTGGAAGACGAAGCCGATGGCGTCGCGGCGCAGCCGGGTGAGCGCCTTGTCCTTGAGCACCGTCAGCTCCTGGTCGCCGATCATCACCGAGCCGGAGTCGGCGGTGTCGAGCGCGGCCAGGCAGTGCATCAGCGTCGACTTGCCGGAGCCGCTGGGACCCATCACGGCGGTGAACTCGCCCGCCATCAGCTCGATGGTCACGTCGTCGAGAGCAACCACCCGGGTCTCGCCGGCGCCGTAGGTCTTGGTGAGGTTCCGCACCAGTGCCGCGACCGCTCCCTCCGTCATGGCACCACTCTGACAGCCGAGGTGAAGCCGGATCGATCGGGGATCACCCCGGAGACGACCCCGGATTCCACCCCTGCGGGTATCGAACACCTGTTCGATTCTGGCGTACACTCCAGGCCATGGACTTCCAGTCGACCCTCTTCGTGCCACCCGAGGCTCGCAGCATCGACTTCACCGCGACCGAGCGCACCCAGCTCACCCGCGGCGCCTGGGTGGACATCACCCGCGCCTGGCTGCCGGAGGCCGACGACGTGTTCGAGACGCTGGTCCGGGACGTTCCCTGGCGGGCCGAGCGGCGCCAGATGTACGACCGCGTCGTGGACGTGCCCCGGCTGGTGCACACCTACATGATCGGCGAGGACCTCCCCCACACCGGCCTGACCGACGCCCGGGAGGCGCTCTCGGGGCACTACGCCGACGAGCTCGGTGAGCCGTTTCGCACCGCCGGCTGCTGCTACTACCGCGACGGACGCGACTCCGTGGCCTGGCACGGCGACACCATCGGCCGCGGCAAGACCAC
>JAWWPK010000235.1:0-3444 GCA_033854925.1 Nocardioidaceae bacterium
CGGTCATCGTGACGTCACGTCCCGGAACTCCACGACGGCTCCGGGACGGAGGACCGCGGGCGGGTCGGCCCGGGCATCCCACAGCACGGCGTCGGTGTGCCCGAGCAGCTGCCAGCCGCCCGGCGACGGGCGCGGGTAGACCGAGGAGAACTCGCCGGCGATCGCGACGGCACCGGCCGGGACCCGCACCCGCGACTCGTCGCGCCGCGGTACCTGCAGCCGCGGGTCGCCGCCCACGAGGTAGGAGAAGCCGGGCGCGAAGCCGCAGAACGCGACCCGCCACGGCGTACCCGTGTGCGCGGCGACCACCTCCGCGGGCGTGAGCCCGGTCAGCCGGGCGACGTCGTCGAGGTCCTCGCCGTCGTACCGGACGTCGAGCACGTGCCGCTCGCCGGCTTCTTCTGGCCGGGCTGCGGGACGGAGCTCGCCCAGGGCCGCCTCGAGGGCGCCGGCGGTGGTGCGGTCCGGGTCGAGGGTGACCAGGAGCGTGTTCAGGCCGGGCACGACCTCCACCACCCCCGCGATCTCGGCGTCGCGAACCGCCGCGGCCCAGCGGTGCACGGCCGGGTTGTCGTCGAGGTCGAGCAGCCACCCGGTGTCCCCACAGCGGCGTACGACGGGCCCGCTCACCGTAGGGGGACCAGCTCGACCCCCGCGGCCTCGAGCGCCGCCCGCGTCCTGCGCGCGATCTCGACCGCGCCCGGGGTGTCGGAATGGACGACGAGTGCCTCGGCCCTGATCTCGATCTCGCTGCCGTCGACCGCGGTGAGGTGCCCCTCGATGACCATCTGGACCGCCCGGGCAGCCGCCTGGTCGGCGTCCTTGAGGAGCGCGTCGGGCTCGGTGCGCGGCTGGAGCAGCCCCTCAGCGGTGTAGCCCCGGTCCACGAACCCCTCGGAGACCAGCCGGAGACCGGCCTCCTCGCCCAGCCGCCAGGCCTCGGTGCCGGCCTGGCAGAGCAGCGGCAGCGACTTGTCGAACTGCACGGTCGCGTCGACGAGGGCCTGGGCGTGCTCGGTGTCCTTGGCGGCGGCGGTGTAGAGCGCACCATGCGCGCGGACGTAGTCGACCTTGCCGCCGGCCAGCCGCGCGAACACCTCCAGCGCGCCCATCTGGTAGAGCAGGTCGTCGGTCAGCTCGGGACCGGGCATGGCGATGTAGCGGCGCCCGAACCCGTGCAGGTCGCGGTAGCTCACCTGGGCCCCGATGGCGACGCCGTTCGCGACGGCGGTGGCACAGGTACGCCGCATGATCCCGGGGTCCCCGCCGTGGAAGCCACAGGCGATGTTGGCGCTCGTGACGATCTCCAGCAGCGCGTCGTCGTCGCCCAGGCTCCAGCGGCCCAGACCCTCGCCGATGTCGGTCGTCAACGCCACCTGAGCCATGCCTCGAGTATCACGCAACGCTCTGGTGCGCAGACCCGTGCTGGCCCAGACTCGGCCCATGGCGAACGACGTCAACCAGGGCAGGCGCGGGGCGAAGATCGAGGGCGACTTCGTCGTCTTCATGATCGGCGCCAAGCTCGAGAAGCTGCACCCGATCCGGTCGCTGCGTGACCTCGGCGGGATGCACGGGATGCCGTACCTGCTGAAGTACCTCACCGAGCACCCCGAGAAGGGGCTGCTCGGCTACGAGACCTACGGGCTGACCATGAACGTGCAGTACTGGCGCTCCTTCGAGCACCTCGAACGCTTCTCCAAGGACGACTCCGACCCGCACCTTGGCGTCTGGCGTCGGTACTGGAAGCGGGTCGGCAAGAACCCGCGCTCCGGCATCTGGCACGAGACGTTCCTCGTCCGGGCCGGTGAGTACGAAGCCGTCTACGGCAACATGCCCCCGCACGGGCTGGGTCGCGCGTCCGAGGTGGTCCCGCTCGGCGCCGACTCGACCGCGCGGGGGCGGCTGAAGCGCATCGCCGGCTGACTGGCCGGTCAGCCCATCTGCTGGGCCAGACCGACCACGTGGCCCAGCGGGTCGGAGATCAGCGCGAACTGCACTCCGGGGACGTTGACCGGCTCCTGGACGACCTTGCCGCCGAGGCGGGTGGCCTCCGCGATCGACGCGGCCATGTCGTCGACGCCGATGAAGAACGTGACCAGGTCGCTGTCGCCCTGGAGCGGGCTGATCGCGGTGTAGAGCGCGTCGGGGACGCCGGTGTCGACGAACGTGTAGCCGGGGTAGGCGCCCTCCGTCGGGTAGGTCCAGCCGAACAGCTCTCCGAAGAAGGCGCGGGTCGCGTCGGGATCACTCGAACGGATCTCCGCGTGCACGATGGGGTGACTCATGATGACCTCCGGTTCCATGGGTCACCGACTGTGACCTCGACACGATGACGGTCGAGCACGTCCCAAATCGACAGGTCGCGTTGATCGACTCGGCCCGGATGCGTGCATCCGGTGGTTGAGGAGGTCGCTCCGCGACCGTCTCGAAACCTCCACTGCCAAGGCACCCGCTAAACCACCGCCGGTCGAGCCCGTCGAGACCACCGCAGCGAAGGCACCCGCTAGATCATCCGCTCGACCATCCGCTCGACCACCGCAGTCGTGTCGAACGTCCAGCTGCCGTGCACTGCCAGAGCGCCGCTCGGCGCCCGGATCGGACGATCCCCGTACGCCGCGGCAGCGCTGATCGCCGACGCCCAGGATCAAGACCCATAGCGGCTGGCAGGTCCAGCAACCCTTCCCAGGCATCTACCTCTGGCGCGACCCCCACGGCGCGTTCTACCTCGTCGACCACACCGGCACCCGACGACTACGCGACGCTGCCCGAAGCGGCTGCCAGCACCCTCGATTCGATCAGGAATCGAGAAGCAACACCGGACAGCCGTCCCTAGCCTTTCGGTCATGGCTACCAAGACCACCAATTCCCAGTCCGACGGCTTCTCCGCCGACGAGCGCGCCGCGATGAAGGAGCGCGCCGCAGAGCTGCGCGCCGAGGGGAAGAAGGGCGCCAAGAAGGCCGACGGCGTGCAGGCCGTCCTCGACAGCATCGCGAAGATGGACCCGGCCGATCGTGCGCTCGCCGAGCGGGTGCACGTGACCGTCACCGAGAACGCCCCCGAGCTGGCGGCGAAGACCTGGTACGGGATGCCCGCCTATGCGGACGCCGACGGCAAGGTCGTCGTCTTCTTCCAGAACGCCGGCAAGTTCAACTACCGGTACTCGACGCTGGGCTTCCAGGACGCGGCCAACCTCGACGACGGTGACCTGTGGCCGGTGGCCTTCGCGCTCCAAGGGTGGAGCGCCAACGTGGAGAAGCGCGTGGTCGAGCTGCTGAAGGCCGCGATCTCCTAGCGACGCTTCAGCGTCGCTCGACGACGCTAACCGGTGCTGCGCTCGCCGAGGTAGGTCAGCACGGCAAGGACGCGCCTGTGTTCCTCGACGGTTGCCTGGATGCCCAGCTTGCTCAGGATGCTGCCGATGTGGCTCTCGACGGTGCGGTCGT
>JAWWPK010000236.1:0-4678 GCA_033854925.1 Nocardioidaceae bacterium
GCTCCGCGCGGCGGGCGACACCACGAGCTTCGAGGGGATGGACCCCGACGGCCCCTTGCCACCGTTCGTCACCGCTGACGAGAACCTCGCGGCCCTGGTCGACGGCACCGCCTACCTCGAGCAGAAGATGGAGGCGCTGCGCTCCTACCCGACCCAGATCACCCTCGACGGCCCGTTCTTCGCGCTGTCCAACAACAAGGGCAACGAGATGTGGGGGTCGGAGTACTTCCGGATCGTCAAGGGCCGGCTCGGCGAGCTCGATGCCGACGAGCTCGAGACCGACCTGTTCTCCGGCATCGAGCCCTAGTGGCACTGACCTGATGGGCGTCCGGCTGGCCCCGGTGACGCTGCTGGCGGGCATCGGGACGGCCGTCGGCACGGTGGCGGTCTACCAGTGGTGGTGGGGGCTGGTGCTGGGGGCCGCGGCGAGCCTGCTGGTGCTGGTCGCCACGCCGCCCGGCTGGGCCACCCGGCTGCCGCTGGCGCTGGGTTTCGACGGCACGGTCGCACTGCTGGCCGTGCCGCGCGGGGAGGGCGACTACCTGGTCGCCTCGACCTGGTCCGGCTACGCCGTGCTCGGCCTCGCGTTCATCGTGCTCCTGCTCGCCATCGCGACGCTGCCGCGACCCGGCGCAGTCACCAGTCGGCGACCTTCCGAGCGAAAAGCGCCTGCGGAGTGACTCGTGTTCCTACAGTGAACATGTGAGGCGCACGAGACGACGAGGTGTCGGCCATGAGGCCGAGGGCGGGTCGGCCGTCGTCCTGATCCTGCTGGTCGTGCTGGTGATGGGTGTCGGCGGCTGGGTGACGGCGTACGCCGGCGCCGACGGCAAGGTCCCGCGCGGCACCACGGTGGCCGGCATCAGGATCGGTGGCCGGGACCGGACCGGCGCGGCGGCCGCCCTGGCCAGCGGCCTCGAGAGCCACGGCCAAGAGCCGATCACGGTCGCGGTCGGCACGGTCACGACCCAGGTCGCGCCCGCGGACGCCGGGCTCTCGATCGACTACGTCGCCACGGTGGCCAAGGCGCTCCGGCCGCGCAGCTGGGACCCCCGGGAGCTCTGGCGCTACTACGGCGGCGGTGACGAGCTCGCCCCCGTCGTGCACGTCGACTACCGCAAGCTGGACGCGCTGCTCAACGTGCTCGACGACCTGGCGGGTCAGCCGGCCCGCGACGCCGGCATCTCGCTCTCCGGCGGCCAGATCGCCCTCACCAAGCCCCAGAACGGCGTCCAGATCGACCAGGACCACGCCCGGGTGGCGCTGGTCGACGGCTACGCCTCGGGCAGCACGGCGGTCCGGCTGCCGCTGCTCCTGACCCAGCCCGACGTGGACGAGGCAGACCTCGACAACGCGCTCAGCACGATTGCCAACCCGGCCGTCTCTGGGCCGGTCACCCTGGCGTTCGCGGGCTCGCAGGTGACGCTCCAGCCGCGGCAGTACGCCGACCTGCTCAGCCTCGTCGACAAGGATGGCGCCCTCACTCTCGACGTCGACTCGGCCGGGCTCGCCTCACTGGTCAACCCTCCCGCGCAGGACACCCAGCCCGTCGACGCGACCGTCGCGCTGCAGAGCGGCGCGCCCACGGTGGTCAAGGCCGTCGCCGGCCAGACCTACGACGAGGCCGGGGTCGCCGCGGCGTTCCTTCAGGGCGTCACCGCCGACGGAGCCGCGCGCACCGTGCCGGTCAAGAAGGCCGCGAAGACCAAGGCCACCTTCACCACCAAGGACGCAAAGCACCTGGGCGTGACCGAGCCGGTCGCCAGCTTCACCGTGTCGGTGCCCTCGACGGTCGGACCCTCGTTCAACGATGCCGTCAACCGGCTCTCCGGCGCGCTGCTGCGGCCGGGAGAAACCTTCTCCTTCAACAGCCGCGTCGGCGCGGTCAGCGGCTCCGGCACCCGGCTCGCCACCGCGACCTGGAACGCCGGCTTCCTCGCCGGGCTCACCGACGTCACCCGGGCCGGTTCGCCGACCTACACCGACGGGCTACCGGAGGGCCGCGACGCCATGGTCGACGCCGCCACCGATCTGCAGATGCGCAACGACTCGTCGTACGGCGTGCTGCTCTCGGCCCGGCTGGTGCCTGGCTCACCGGGCACCCCGGGCTCCGTCGTGGTCGACGCCTGGTCGACCAGGGAGTTCGAGGTCAGCGCGTCAACCGGCGGCCGCTATGCCCCGACGCCACGCACCACGATCCCCAGCACCGACGCGGCCTGTGTCGCCAGCGCCGGCGCGGACGGCTTCACGGTCGACCTGGTGCGGACCGTGACCCGGGCCGGCGACCCGACACCGGTGCGCACCGACACCGTGACCACCACCTACCAGCCGGAGCAGGCCGTGGTCTGCCAGCCTGCGCAGTAGGGGCACCTGTCCGGTCTCGATCGCGAGGCGTAGGTTGCGAACCATGATCTCGGGACTCTGTGCACTTCGGGGCGCCTTGGCGCGTCTTGCCCCTGCCCTGCTCGCCCTCGGCCTGCTCGCGTCTCTCGCCACGTTGGCCCCGGCCCCTGCCCAGGCCGCCGCCGGGCTGTCATGGCGCGACCTGCAGACCGGCTCCGACGCACAGTTCCGCGGACTGGCGCCGGTGTCCCGTCACGTCGCGTGGGTCAGCGGCACCGAGGGCACCGTGCTGCGGACGGTCGACGGCGGCCGGCACTGGCGGGACGTCTCGCCCGGCGGTGACACCGCAGACCTGGAGTTCCGCGACATCGAGGCGTGGGACGACCAGAACGCCGTCATCCTGTCGATCGGCACCGGCGGCGACTCCCGGATCTACCGCACCGCAGACGGTGGCCGGACCTGGAAGCAGGGGTTCCGCAACCACAGCAAGGACGCGTTCTACGACTGCCTCGGCTTCTGGGACCGCCGGCACGGGCTCGCGATGAGCGACCCGGTGCACGGGAAGTTCCGGATCCTCGTCACGCAGAACGGCGGCCGCTCCTGGAAGAAGCGCCCCGCCTCCGGGATGCCGCCGGCCCTGGACGGCGAGTTCGGCTTCGCCGCCAGCGGCACCTGCGTGGTCACCGCCGGCAAGGACGACGCCTGGATCGCCAGTGGCGGCGCGGCCGCCCGGGTCTTCCACACCACCGACCGCGGCGAGACCTGGTCGGTGACCGACACCCCGATCGTGCGCAGCGACGCCGGCGGGATCTTCTCGCTCGCGGTCCGCGACACGAACACGCTCGTCGCCGTTGGCGGCGACTTCGAGAAGCCGACCAAGAGCGCCCACACCTCGGCGTACTCCCACGACGGTGGCCTGACCTGGACCGGCGGCGGTGACCTGGACGGCTACCGGTCGGGCTCGGCGTTCCTGCCGCGTACGGCGACCACGGGCTCGCCCTCGAACGGCCTGGTCGCGGTCGGCCCGACGGGCACCAACGTGTCGTTCGACGGCGGGGTCACCTGGAAGAGCGTCCGCAACGGCGCCTTCGACGCGGTCGAGTGCACCGGCGACGGAGCGTGCTGGGCTTCCGGCCCTGAAGGCCGGGTGGGCCTGCTCGACGGCTTGAAGAAGGCGTGACCGCGGTCCAGTCCCCTCGTTGAGTGGACATGCGTGCTCTCTTCGGCTGCCTGATTGCTGCCCTTGTCCTGGGCGGCGGCCTCACCGCTGCGGCGCCGGCCTCGGCCGACGGGCTCCCGCTCCCGTTCCCGACCAGTCCGGAGGGCGACGTACCAGGAGTCAACAGCTGGGACTGCGCCCCGACGCAGGCTCACCCGCGCCCGATCGTGCTCGTGCACGGGACCTTCGGCGACCGCAAGCACCTGCTGGAGAACCTCTCCAACGCGCTGCTCGGCCAGGGCTACTGCGTGTTCTCGCTCGACTACGGCAACCGTGGGACCCAGGACATCGCGACCTCGGCCCAGACCCTGAAGGCGTTCACCGACAAGGTGCTGGCCGCCACCGGCGCCCGCAAGGTGTCGATGGTCGGACACTCGCAGGGCGGGATGATGCCGCGCTACTACATCAAGTTCCTGGGAGGTCTGAAGAAGGTCGACGACCTGGTCGGGCTGGTGCCCTCCAACCACGGCACCGATGACACCGGGCCCGGCAACCCGCTCATCGAGGGAGTGTTCGGCGTGGTCTGTCCCGCGTGCCTGCAGCAGTCCGCGGGCTCGCCGTTCCTCACGAACCTGAACGCCGGCGACGAGACGCCGGGCAAGGTGAGCTACACCCAGATCACCACGCGGTACGACGAGGTCGTCACGCCGTACACCTCGGCGTACCTCGCCCCGGGCAAGAAGACCACCAACATCACGTTCCAGGACCTCTGCCCCTCCGACCTCTCCGAGCACGTCACCATCCCGACCGACCAGGTCACGATCCAGCTCGTGCTCAACGCCCTCGGCCGCAGGGGTCCCGCGGACCCCGCCTTCCGCCCGGCCTGCTGATCACGGCTGCGCCAGCGGACGTGATCGATGGTGGTTGAGCAGCGCGCGCGACCGAGCTTGCTCGGGCGCGACCGCGCGTGTCGAAACCTCCGCAGGGAAGGCACCCGCGAAACTTACGGCGCCAGCCGGTGCAGGTCGCGGGGGAACAGGGTGACCTCGCGGATGTTGCTGGCGCCGGTGAGCCGGGCGACCCAGCGCTCGAGACCGATGGCGAAGCCGCCGTGCGGCGGGATGCCGCGCCGGAACGCCTCGACGTACGACGCGTACGGCGGGTAGGGGTGGCCGC
>JAWWPK010000237.1:0-2991 GCA_033854925.1 Nocardioidaceae bacterium
AGGCGCAGCCCGGGGACATCGGAGAGGTTTGGGTCGCGGCACCGTCCGCCAGCCCGTCACCGGAGATCGCCGCCGGACTCGTCGACGGCTATCTCAGGACCGGCGACCTGGGGCGCATCGACGCCGACGGGTTCCTCTGGCTCGAGGGTCGCGTCGCTGACGTCATCAACCGGGGCGGCCTGAAGGTGCTGCCACAAGAGGTCGAGGAGGCCCTGCGCGCGATCGCCGGGGTCGCGGACGCGTGCGTGGCCGGCGTACCCGACGAGCGGCTGGGGGAAGTGCCCGTCGCCTGGGTCATGCCCGAGCCCGGCGTCCAGCTCGACCCGGTTGCCGTGACGAGCGCGCTGCGCGACGCCGTGATCGGTTACAAGATCCCGGTGGCGATCCATGTGCGCGAGGACTTCCCGCGCAACGAGATCGGCAAGGTACTGAGGAGAGTGCTCGTGGAGGAGCTCTCATGACAGTTCACCGCTACGACGGGTTCGAGACGTTGGTCGTCGAGCGCCGCGGCCGGATCGGTTGGATCCTTTTCGCCCGACCAGAACGTCGGAACGCGATGAACAACGACATGCGTGACGAGCTCGGCAAGGCCTGGGCAGTGCTCGACGCCGACCCGGAGGTCCGCGTCATCGTCAACGGCGGTCAGGGTCGTGACTTCCAGACCGGCGCCGATGTCGTCGAGCTGGCCACAGACGGTGTCGGCATGGAGCGTTACCGGACCTCGCTCGAGAACTGGGACCTGGGGTTCACCGCGTGGCATCTGGGCGTGTGGAAGCCGGTCATTGCGGCCGTGAACGGCGCCTGCGCAGGAGGGGGCCTGCACTTCGTGGCGGACGCCGACATCGTCCTGGCCGCCAGCGACGCGACGTTCCTGGACCCGCACGTGTCGGTGGGTCAGGTGAGCGCGGTGGAGACGATCGGTCTGATGCGGAAGATGCCCGCCGAAGCTGTGCTGCGGATGGCCCTCGTCGGCCGGTTCGAGCGGCTCTCGGCCTCCCGGGCCTACGAGCTCGGGCTGGTCAGCGAGGTCGTCGACCCCCCGGAGCGCCTCCACGAGGCGGCTCAGGAATTGGCGGAGAAGATCGCGCTCAACAGTCCCGCCGCCCTCGCCGCGACGAAGCGGGCGCTGTGGGGCGCCCTGGAGCTCGGCCTGACCGACGCCTGCAAGGCCGGGGTGCAAGAGCTGGTCTCGTTGTGGGGACACCCCGACCAGACCGAGGGGCCGCTGGCCTTCCACCAGAAGCGCGAGCCCACCTGGTCCGTGGGCCGGACTACTGGCCGGTAAAGTCAGCGGGTCTGCGCTCGGCGAGCGCCCGAAGCCCCTCCTTGAAATCTGGGCTGCGGGAGCTGAGCTCCATCGCCATGGCCTCAGCTTCGAGCTGCCGGTCGAGACTGTTGTCTGCGGACGCTGCGAGCAGCGCCTTTGTCAGCCCGAGCGTGACGGTGGCCCGATTGGCCAACTCCTGCGCCCGCTCTCGCGCCGTGCTCTCCACGTCGTGAGCCTCCGTGGCCTCCGCCACCAGCCCCCACTGGACGGCTGTCTCCCCGTCCACGCGCCGACCGCGCAGCAGCAGCTCCCGCGCCTTGACTGAGCCGACCAGCCGAGGCACCAGCCAGGTGCTCGCCGAGTCCGGGGTGAATCCACGGTCCACGAAGGGCCACCACAGCTTGGCGTCCTGCGCGACGACGGTGTGGTCACTGGCTACCGCCAGCTGCGCGCCGATCCCGACGGCCCAGCCGCGTACGGCGCAAACGACCGGTAGCTGCAGGTGCACGAGCAGCGGCACCAGCCGATGGGCCTGCAGAGGCAGTCGCCGTTGGATGCTCCCGGTTCGTGGTCGCTCCGGGGAACCGGCGTTCCGGCCGACGATGTCGAAGCCACTGCAGAAGTCGTCGCCGGAGCTGCGCAGCAGCACGGCCCGCAACGTCTGGTCGGTCGATGCGTGCTCCAACGCTCGGATGAGCGCTGCCACGACGTCGTCGTTGAGACTGCCCTTGGCCTTCGGCCGATCGATCACGAGCTCCAGTACGGCCCCGTCGCGCCCGGTGAGCAGTCCCTCCACGAGCGACTCGAGCTCCCCCGCGGTCACGCGCCGGCTCCGTCGTCAGAATGGGCGAACCGCTCCCGAAGCTCGTTCTTGAGGACCTTGCCGCTGGCGTTGAGCGGAAGCTCGTCCACCACGCGCACGATCCTGGGCACCTTGTAGTTCGCCATGTGCGTCCTGCTCCACGCGATGATCTCGGCCTCGGTCGGCGTTTCGCCCCGCCGCGGCACGACGAACGCGGCTCCGACCTCCCCCATCCGCTCATCGGGAACACCGATCACCGCCACCTGCGCTACCTGCGGGTGCTTCCCGAGCAGCGACTCGATCTCCGCGGGATAGGCGTTGAAGCCGCCGATGATGAACATGTCCTTGAGCCGGTCGGTGATCGTGATGCGACCCTCATGGTCGAGCCGCCCGACGTCCCCGGTGTGCAACCAACCTTCGCCGTCGATCGCGATGGACGTCTCGTGCGGGTCATCGAGGTAGCCGAGCATCACGGTGTAGCCCCGGACGACCAGCTCGCCTTCATTGCCAGGCGGGAGCGGTTGCCCCTGACCGTCGATCACGCGAACCTCGAGGCCGGGCAACGGCTGGCCGGCACTGGTCGCCACGACCTCCAACGGGTCATCGAAGCGGCACATCGAGACGATCGCGCACGACTCGGTGAGCCCGTAGCCCGTGACGATGTGCTCGAAGCCGATCTCGTCACGAATCCGGTATAGCAGCGACGGTGGGACGTTGGCAGCGCCTGTGACGGCGAGCCGAAGCGTCGCCACCCCGTCCCGGCTGAACGAGGGATGCTCCAGCAGTGTCTGGTAGAGCGTGGGGGTGCCGGGTAGGACGGTGACGCGTTCGCGCTGCACGACTTCTAGGACCTGCGGCACGTCAAGTGTTCTCACCGGTACAGCGGCTGCGCCGCTCAGGAGGCAGGCCAGCCACCCGGCCT
>JAWWPK010000238.1:0-6015 GCA_033854925.1 Nocardioidaceae bacterium
CGTTGATGCCGATCATGCCGACGTTGACCCCGCGCTGGAACCGCCGCGCCGTCTCTCCGGACGAGGTGAAGATCGCGGTGCCGTTGCCGTAGGGGTTGGCGTTGATCAGCGCGATGGCCTCGTCGACGTCGTCCGCGCGTACGACGGACAGCACCGGGCCGAAGATCTCCTGGGTGTAGACGTCCATGTCCGTGCCGACCTCGTCGATCACCGTCGGGCCGACGAAGAAGCCCTCCTCGTGGCCCGGGACGACCAGGTCCCGGCCGTCCACCGCGATCGCGGCGCCCTGCTTCTCGCCGCTGTCGATCAGGCCGAGGATCCGCTGCCGGGCCTCCCTGGTGACGACCGGACCCATCTCACTGGCGGCGTCGCGGCCGGGTCCGACCTTGACCGCCCGGGCCCGCTCCGACACCGCCCGGACCACCGCGTCGCCGCCGGCGCCCACGGCGACGGCCGCCGAGATGGCCATGCACCGCTCACCGGCCGAGCCGAACGCGGCCGCCGACAGGTGGTCGGCAGCGAAGTCGATGTCGGCGTCCGGCATCACGATCGCGTGGTTCTTGGCGCCGCCGAGGGCCTGGACCCGCTTCCCGCTGGCGCTGCCGCGCTCGTGGATGTAGCGCGCGATCGGCGTCGAGCCGACGAAGGACACCGCGGCGACCTTCGGCGAGTCGAGGATCGCGTCCACCGCGACCTTGTCGCCCTGCACGACGTTGAAGACGCCGTCGGGCAGCCCGGCCCGGCGCCACAGGTCCGCGATCAGCAGTGACGCTGAGGGGTCCCGCTCGCTGGGCTTGAGCACGAACGTGTTCCCGCACGCGATCGCGACCGGGTACATCCACATCGGCACCATGGCCGGGAAGTTGAACGGCGTGATGCCCGCGACCACGCCGAGCGGCTCACGGAACGAGAAGGTGTCCACCCCGCTCGACACCTGGTCGGAGTAGTCGCCCTTGAGCAGGCTCGGGATGCCGCAGGCGAACTCGACGACCTCGAGGCCGCGCTGCACCTCGCCGAGCGCGTCGGAGAGCACCTTGCCGTGCTCGTCGGTGATCACCTCGGCCAGCTGCTCGGCGTTCGCGTTCACCAGCTCGCGGAAGGCGAACATGATCTTGGTCCGGGCGCTCACCGAGGTCTGCGACCACCCCGGGAACGCGTCCCAGGCCGCGTCGATGGCGCTCTCGACGTCGGTGGTCTCGGCGAGCAGCACGTCGGCCGCGACCTGGCCGGTGGCGGGGTTGTAGACGGGGGCGGTGCGGGTCGAGCCCGCCGAGGTCGGGGCGCCGGAGACCCAGTGCTGGATCGTGGTCATGCGTTGCCGCCCGTCAGGTAGTCGAGGCACTGCCGGACATCGGCCACGGGGCCGGCGCCGTCGGGCTCATCGGGGAGCATCACGTCCTGCTCGAGGACGTACCAGCCCCGGTAGCCCGCCCCCTCCAGCGTGTCCACGATCCCGGTGACGTCAACACTGCCGGTCCCGAGCGGCACGAACATCCCGTCGCGGACGGCGTCGGCGAAGGTGAGCGAGCCGTCGGCCACCCGCCCAGCCAGCTCGCTGTCGACGTCCTTGAGGTGCACGTGGCGGACCCGGGCCGGGTTCGCCGCGACGATCGCGCCGGGGTCGGCCCCGGCGGCGGCGAGGTGGCCGGTGTCCACGCACAGGCCGACGTGCGAGCCGTCGAGGACCCGCTGGGTCTCGGCGTCGCTCTCGATCATGGTGCCCATGTGCGGGTGCAGGGCGGCCTCGACCCCGCGGCCCGCGGCGTGGTCCGCGATCCGGTCCAGGTTGGCCAGCAGGGTCTGCCAGCCCGCCTCGTCGAGCTCGGGCCGGGCGTCGTACCCGTCCTGGCCGGTCCCGGCCGCGAGCACGACCATGCTCGCCTCGGCGGCCAGGCAGTCGTCGATGAACGCGTCGACGCCGGGGACCGGGTCGTGACCGGGGTCGTGGAGCACCGCCACGTGGAAGCCCCCGACGGCGCCGAGCCCGTATTCCGCCAGCTGGGCCACGCGGGACTCCGGCTCGCCCTCGAGGAAGCCGGGCGGCCCGAACTCGGTGGCCACGAGACCGAGGCCCTGCATCTCGGAGAGCACTCGGTGCGGCGTCAGCTGGTAGCCCCAGCCGGGCACCTCGCACAGGCCCCAGGAGATGGGGGCACCGGCAATCCGGTCAACGGGCAGCGCAGTCACAACACCGATCCAATCGAAAGTCCGAACTCGCTGTCAACACTTTGTCCTAACATTAGATCATCTGACATACTCGGTCGCATGTCCGCCTCCCAGAAGTCCTCGGACGACGCGTTCGCGGCCTTCGCCATCGACAGGTCGAGCCCGATCCCCCTGTGGTTCCAGGTCGCCCAGCACTTCGAGCAGTCGATCGCCGCCGGTGCGCTCCCCCAGGGCAGCCTGCTCGACAACGAGATCGTGCTCGCCAAGCAGCTCGGCATCTCCCGGCCGACGATGCGCAGGGCCATGGAGCAGCTCGTGGACCAGGGGCTGATCGTCCGCCGTCGCGGCATCGGCACCCGAGTCGTGCAGCCGAAGGTACGGCGTCCGCTCGAGCTGACCAGCCTCCACGACGACCTGTCGAGCACCGGTCAGGAGCCGAGCACCACGGTGCTCCGCTTCGAGACCGTCGGGGCCACCGCGGAGGTGGCCGGCCGGCTGCACCTCACCGAGGGAGACCCGGTGGTCCTGGTCGAGCGGCTGCGCTGTGCGCTCAAGCAGCCCATCGCGCGGATGACCAACTGGCTGCCGGCCGACATCGTGACCTTCGAGGAGGATGCCCTCGGCTCGACCGGCCTCTACGACCTGCTCCGGCGCACCGGGGTGCACCTGCACTCGGCGACCCAGACCGTCGGCGCGCGCACCGCGACCGCCGCCGAGGCCCGTGAGCTCGGCGAGTCCCGCGGGGCGGCACTGCTGACCATGGAACGCGAGACGCTCGATGACCACGGCACGGTGGTGGAGTTCGCGAGTCATCTGTACGCCGCCAGCCGCTACAGCTTCGAGATCAACCTGGTCCGCGGCTAGCCCAGTCATCTGCACAGTCACGTGAGCGGCGCCGGGGCGCCGCGCTCCAGCTCGGCCCTGAGGGCGCCCAGCTGGGCCTCGATGGGGTGGGCAGTGGCGCCGAGGCGGGCCATCGTCGTGTCCGCGGACATGCTGGTGTCGTAGGGCACCGGGGCCGGGAGCCGGGCCTCGTCGGGCGGTGGGCCGAAGTCCAGCAGCTCGGGATCCAGGCCGAAGACCTCACAGGTGGCCTGCGCCAGCTCGCGGCGGGTCACCACGGTGCCGCCGGCCAAGTGCAGCACGCCGTCGACCTGCTTCTCGAAGGCCAGGCCGAGCAGGGCGCCGATCTCGGGCGCGACGATCGGAGTGGCGACCGAGTTGATCTGCGGGTCCTCCCAGACCGTGAAGCGCCCACCGCCGCGCAGCGCGTCGACCAGCGACAGGACGAAGTAGCCGAAGCCGACGTCCTGCGACCTCGGGCCGGAGTCCTGGGTCTGGTGCAGTCCCTGGACGCCGCCGACCCGCGCCACGAAGCCCGCGTGCGCCCGCTCGAGCACGACCAGCTCGGACGCGGCCTTCATGAACCCGTAGAAGTTGACCGGGTTCGGTGGCTCCTCCTCGTCGACGAGGTGGCCGGTGCCGTCGAAGACCCAGTCGCTCGAGACGTAGCCGACCCGCGTCCCCGTCTGGTTGGCGGCGTCGACGACCCGACGGGTCAGGCCGACGTAGCCGTCCTGGGCAGCCAACCGGTCGGCGTACATGCCGTGGAAGTCGTTGAAGATCGCCAGGTGGGCGACCGCGTCACAGCCGTCGAGGCCGTGGGCCAGCGACGCGGTGTCCTGCATGTCCACGAGCCGGGTCGGCCACGGGAAGGCGTCGCCCGGGTCCCGGCGGACCAGACAGACCACGTCGTGCCCCTTTTCCGCCAGCACCGCGGCGACGGTGCCGCCGACGAAACCGGTGGCGCCGGTGATCCCGATGGTGCTCACCCGATCTCCTTGACCTGCACCGGCCGGCGCTCGCGCAGCGAGAGCCCGGCGGCGAGGGCGACCGCGGTGCAGTGCCGCGCGTCGGCGGTGCCCACCGGCGACGGCCCACCTTCGGTGAGGTAGGTGTGGAAGGCGGCCCACTCCCGGCGGTAGGACTCGAGGTAGCGATCCAGGAAGAACCACGGCAGCGGCTCACTGGTCCGTGCCTCGCGGTCGACGTGCCACCCCGCGTGCCGGGCCGGGTTGTCCGAGACCGCCATGCCGCCGTTGCCGAACGCCTCGATCCGCTGGTCGAACCCGTAGACCGCCTCACGGCTGTTGTCGATGGTGGTCAGCGTGCCGTCCTCGTGGGTCAGCACCGTGACGGCGGTGTCGACGTCACCGGCCTCGCCGATCCGCGGGTCAACGCGCACCGCGCCGCGGGCGAACACCTCGGCGACCGGGCTCTGCACGACGTAGTTCGCCATGTCGAAGTCGTGGATCACCATGTCGAGGAAGATGCCGCCGCTGACGGCGACGTACTCCGGCGGCGGGGCCGCGGGGTCGCGGCTGGTGATCCGCAGCACGTGCAGGTCGCCGATCGAGCCGTCGGCCACCCGGTCGCGCACCGACTTGTGGCCCGGGTCGAAGCGGCGGTTGAACCCGATCATGAACGGGACCCCGGCCTCCTCGACGGCCGCGAGCGCCCGGTCCACCTGCTCGAGGTCGAGGCTGACCGGCTTCTCGCAGAAGATCGCCTTCCCCGCCTGCGCCGCGGCGATGATCAGGTCGACGTGGGTGTCGGTGCTGGTGCAGATCGCGACGGTGTCGACGTCGTCGGAGGCCAGCAGCTCCTCGATGGACAGCACCGGAGCGCCGATCGTCGCCGAGACTCCTTCGGCAGCGGCCGGTACGACGTCCGCCACCGCGGCCACGACATACCCAGGGACGTCCCGGGCCAGCAGCGAGGCGTGCATCCGGCCGATCCGGCCGCAGCCGATCACACCGATCCGCCTGGTCGGCAGCTCCGGTCCCGGGTCTACCGCGAAGCCAGCGTCCTTGCTCATGGCACTGCCACCCACTCTCCTGTCTCGTGCGACGCGACCATCGCGTCGAGGACGCGCGCGGAGGCGACCGCGTCGTCCAGCGTCGCGAGCTCGGCGGCCTCGCCGGAACTCTGCCCGTTCGAGATGGCCTTGATGAAGTTGTGAGCCTCGACGACCTTGGTGTCGTCGTAGCCCATCGCGATGCCGGCGCCCGGCTGGAACGCGGCGTACTCGCCGTCACCCGGTTCGCTGAAGACGGTGCTGGTCGGCTGGCCGGCGTAGAGGTCGCCGGAGGAGACCTGCAGCTCGCCCGGGCGACGGAAGTCCCATCGGACCAGGCCCTTGGTGCCGTGCACCTCGAACGCGTAGTTGTTCTGCTCCCCCACCGCGGCCCGGTTGGCCTCGCAGACCGCCAGCAGGCCGCCGGTCATCCGCAGGATCGCTACGACGTAGTCCTCGTTCTCCACCTCGCCGAGCTCCAGGCTCGGGTCGTCCACGTCGAGGACCGCGTAGTGGCCCTGCCCGTCGGACACCGGGGCGACCGGCCGGCGCGGGATGTGGATCGCGGTCTGCGCCATCACGCCGGCCACGTCGCCGAGCACGAAGCGGAGCAGGTCGACGCCGTGCGAGGCCAGGTCGCCGAGGACGCCGTGGCCGCCGCGGTCCACGGCGTACCGCCACGAGAGCGGGCTGCCCGGGTGGGCGGCATAGTCCGTGAGCAGCTGGACCCGTGCGTGCGTGGGCACGCCGATCACACCGGACTCGACGACCCGGCGGGCGCGGGCCACGGCCGGGACGTTGCGGTAGTTGAAGCCGACACAGCTCACGACGCCGCTGGCGTGCACCGCGTCCCGCACCGCCTCGGCGTCCTCGGCGGTGAGCCCTACCGGCTTCTCGATCCACAGGTGCTTGCCGGCCTCGGCCACCGCGACCCCGATCTCGCGGTGCAGGAAGTTGGGCGCGGTGACGCTGACCGCGGCGAGGTCCGGGTC
>JAWWPK010000239.1:0-3003 GCA_033854925.1 Nocardioidaceae bacterium
GCGACGTGCGAGAGTACGGGCTGGCGCAGGGCCTGGTGGACGTGAAGGTGTGTGCGGTGGACGAGACCTGGTCAGGGCTGGCCTTCGTCCGCCGCCTCGCCGACCGCTGAGATCAGCAGCGGGCCGCGGCGGGCGCCTGGCCGGTCAGCAGGTAGGTGTTGACGGGGTTGGTGATGCAGGCAGGCGCGCTGGACCGGTAGGCGGTGTGACCGTCTCCGTCGTGGGTCAGGAGCACCCCGTGGGCGAGCTGCTTGGCCAGCGCAACCGCCCAGGCATATGGCGTCGCGGGATCCCTCGTGGTGCCGATGACCACGATCGGCGGCGAGCCCGCCCCCGTGACGGCATGCGGCACGCCGGTCGACGGCACCGGCCAGACGGCGCACTGCTCGCTCCCCCAGCCGATCGCCGGTCCGAACCGGGGCGCGACGGCGGCCAGCGTGTGCGCCAGGCGCGCGTAGGCAGCGGGGTCCTTCGGGAACGGCTTGTCGACGCAGTTGACCGCGAAGTTGGCCTCGATGGTGTTGTCGTAGCCGCTGTCGCCGCGCTCGAGGTACATGTCCGACAGCTGCAGAAGCAGGTTGCCGTCACCGCGCGACGCATCGGCGAGGGCTGTGCCGAGGAACTCCCAGTAGCTGGTGCTGTACAGCGCCTGTCCCGCACCGAAGAACAGCTCCGACGGCCCGACCGTCCGGCTCCCGATGCCCGGCAGCGGCTGCCGCTCGACGCGGGCCCGGATGGCGTCGTAGGCCTTGCCCAGGTCACCGCTGACGGCCCGCCGGAAGTCACACGTCGACGCGTGCCCGTCGCACCAGCGCAGGAACGACGCGAACGCCTGCTCGAAGCCCTTCGCCTGGCCGGTGACGACGTCGTCCCACGGTGACCTGGGGTCGAGGGCGCCGTCCAGGACCATGGCCCTGACGTGCGTCGGGAACAGGTCGAGGTACGCCGCGCCGAGCGCAGTCCCGTAGGAGTAGCCGAGGTAGGTCAGCCGCGGTTCGCGCAGTGCAGCGCGGACGCTGTCCATGTCGCGAGCGGCATCGGCCGTCGACAGGTGAGCCAGGATCCGGCCGGATCGCTTGGCGCAGCCGGCCGCGAGGACCTTGCTCTGGTTCTCGAAGGCCGTCACCTCGGCAGGGGTGTCGGGGTCCTGGTCGACATGGAAGTAGCGGTCGAGACCCGTGGTGTCCAGGCAGTGGACCGGTGCACTGCCCGTCGTACCGCGCGGGTCGAACGCGACCAGGTCGAAGCGCTGCCGCAGGACTGCCGGGACGGACCCGCTGGCGAACCCGCGCAGGAAGTCCACCGCCGAGACGCCGGGTCCGCCGGGGTTGACCAGCAAGGCACCCACTCGCTGGGCCGGCCGGCTCGCCCGGAGCCGGATCAGCCGGAGCCGGACGGAGCCCGCCGACGGCGCGGCGTAGTCCAGGGGGACGGTCACCGCCGAGCACTGGAAGCCGTCACGGCACGAGCTCCAGGTCAGTGCCGGGGGCTGGGGCACGGCCGTCGCGGAGCTCGAGGCGGACGCCAAGGCGACGGGTGAGTGCGTTGCGACGGAGCCTGACGGGGAGGCGATGGTCGGGACCGGCGAGGCCGCCTTCGGGGTCGAGCTCCCGGCGCACGCCGCGGTCAGCACGGCGAGGGACAGGAGGGCTGCGGACGGCAGACGGCGGCTCACCCGGACATCTTGCGCCACGACACGACGCAGGGCGGTTTCCGGGGAGTTTCCCTCGCCCGACGGCCGCGGGGACAATGATGGTGCCGTGAAGCCAACGGACGTCGGGGACCCGGACTACTTCCACCAGGTCGTGGACTGCCAGTACGCCTGCCCCGCCCACACCAACGTGCCCGAGTACATCCGGCTGATCGCCCAGGGCCGGTTCGACGACGCGTACATGGTCAACCGGGAGTCCAACGTCTTCCCGTCGATCCTCGGCCGCACCTGTGACCGCCCCTGTGAGCCGGCCTGCCGGCGGGAGCGGATCGACGGGGAGCCGGTCGCGATCTGCCGGCTCAAGCGGGTGGCAGCGGACCTGCGGGGCGACATCAGCGACCGGCTGCCGCGCGCGCCGGAGCAGGGCAACGGCAAGCGGATCGCCTGCGTCGGCGCGGGTCCTGCCTCGCTCACCGTGGCCAACGACCTGATGCCGCTCGGCTACGCCGTCACGATCTACGAGCAGTTCGAGAAGGCCGGCGGCTTGATGCGCACCAACATCCCGGCCTTCCGGCTGCCGGCCGAGGTCCTCGACGAGGAGACGCAGGTCATCCTCGACATGGGCGTCGACATCCGCTACGCGACGCCGGTCCAGAGCCTCGGCGCTCTCCTGAAGGAGGGCTATGACGCCGTCTTCGTCGGGACCGGGGCACCCCGCGGCAAGGAGCTCGACCTCCCCGGGCGATGGGACGAGACGGGTGACTCCCGCATCCACATCGGCATCGACTGGCTCGAGTCCATCGCGTTCGAGCACATCGACTCCGTCGGTGAGCAGGTCATCATCATCGGCGTCGGGAACACTGCGATGGACTGCTGCCGGTCCTCCCTCCGGCTCGGCGGCAAGGACATCAAGGTCATCGCGCGCCGCCCGCGCCGGTTCTTCAAGGCCTCGCCCTGGGAGCTCGACGACGCCGAGGAGGAGGGCGTCGAGATCCTCATCAACTACTCCCCGACTCGGTTCATCGTGGACGACGGTGTACTCACCGGGGTCGAGTTCGAGGTCCTGGAGTGGGACGACAACGCGACCAAGTCACGCCGGGTCGACACCGTCGTACTCCCCTGCACCGACGTCATCCTCGCCATCGGCCAGGAGAACGCCTTCCCGTGGATCGAGCGCGACCTCGGGCTGCAGTTCGGCGACTGGGACGTCCCGATCGTCGACGAGACCACGATGGAGTCGACGCTGCCTGGCGTCTTCTTCGGCGGCGACTCGGCGTTCGGCCCGAAGAACATCATCTGGGCCGTCGCGCACGCCCACCAGGCCGCGATCTCGATCCACAACCGGTGCGAGG
>JAWWPK010000240.1:0-5330 GCA_033854925.1 Nocardioidaceae bacterium
CGCAAGGTCGTCTACACGGTGGCGCCCGGGAAGACCTGGGGGCTGAGTCAGCACCTCGACCGCGCGAACCTGCCGCAAGGCGTGTGCGACTCGATCGGAGTCGAGCAGCAGAACGAGGTGCTCGACCTGAAGCGCAGGGACTACCTTCCGCTGCGACCGGCCCTCGCGAGCCAGAAGCTGCCGGTGTACTGGAAGACGGACCCCCACTGGAACACCGTGGGTGCTGCCACCTTCGCGAAGTCGGTCGCCGGTGCGCTCGACCCCAAGCTGGGCCACGCCCAGCGATACACCTATTCGACCGAGACCCGCCTCGGCCTGCTCACCACCGAGCAAGGCGGCGACACTCCCGAGGTGGGTCCGCGCGCTGTCCCCGCCGGCGGGGTCAAGACCCGGACCGCTCGCGGCACACCCGACTGGTCGGGCTACCCGAGCGTCACTTTCGACCACTCCTGGGTCTCCGGGCCGCGAGGCAAGACCTGGCCGGGTCGAACGCTCCTACTCGGTGACTCATTCATGTGGTACGCGCTGGAGAGCCTGCAGCCGGTGTTCCGCCAGGGGCGTTTCATCTGGCTCGGCAAGGTCCCGGTGGACAGCCTCCTGAGGGCCATCCGCCGGGCCGACACCGTCGTGCTGGAGTCCTACGCCGTGTTCGGCTCGCCGCTCTCGGCCCCGGCGTTCCGCAAGGCCGTCGCGCAAGCGCTGGCGAAGAAGTGACCGGTTCTCAGTTGGTGGTGCGGCGACGTCACGGGGTGCTGCTTGCCCTGTGCGCGAGCGTCGTCTCGCTGCTGGCCCCCGGCCTCGCGGCGGCGCGCGACTCGGCGGGGATCCTCCAAGGGGCGGACGGGCTGACCTACCAGTCGGCCCCCCTCGTCATGAACGGGCAGGACGGCAACCTGTTCTACGGCCCCGAGCTCGACCTGGCGTGCGGCGCGGGCGAGCGCCTGTCGGTGCCGATGAAGGCGCTGGCGGCGCTGACCCGGATCATCGAGAAGTCGGGGCGGAAGGTGGTGTTCAGTATCGCCCCGGGCAAGACCGCGACCATGGCGGGCGAGCTCGCCGTACTGCCGCACGGCTACTGCGACCAGTCGGGCCTCGCGGCCCAGAACCAGCTGCTCGACGGGTTCGACGCCGGCGAATACCTGCCGCTACGTCACACCTTGATGGACAGCCGGCGGCAGATGTACTGGAAGACGGATCTGCACTGGACGACCGTCGGCGGGGCAGCGTACGCCAAGGCGCTGGCGACGCGACTCGACCCGAGGCTGGGCGCCCGACAGCGGTACCACTACAGCAGCGAGACCCGCGTTGGGCTGCTGTCGAAGTACCTCGGCCTGCAGCTGCCCGAGACGGTGCAGCTGGCGTCCCCGGCGGGACCGGTCAAGGTCCGCAACGCCAACAGCGCCGATGCCTGGACGGGCTACCCAGAGTTCACCTTCGAGACCTCGTGGGCCTCGAAGCCCGCGGCCCGGACCTGGCCCGGCCGCACCCTGCTGCTCGGCGACTCGTTCATGTGGTACGCGCTGGAGAACCTCCGGCCGATCTTCCACCATGGTGAGTTCCTGTGGGTCGTGCATTCTTCGGACGAAGAGATGACCAAGGCGATCCAGAGGTCTGACACAGTTGTGATCGAGGTCTACCAGCTGGTGCTGCCCGGGACGCCGCTCGTGGAGCCGGCCTTCCGCCAGCAGCTGAAGGCAGCCTTGAAGTCTGGACTCGACTCGTGAGGCAGAAGCATTGCCCGCCCGCCGCCGCATCAGAAGGCTCCACGTGACCGCGCGACGCATGCTGACGCTGGTCCTCGTCCTCGCTGCCCTGCTGGTCCCGTCGGCGAGCCTCGGCGCCGGTGGTGAGCGGTCGAACCGCAGCTCGGCCTTCTTCGGCATCGACGGGCTGATGTACGACCTCTCGCCTTCGGTGATCCCGGGCGTCGGTGACGAGGAGTTCTACGGACCGGACTTCGACCTCGCCTGCGGGTACGGCAACGACCTGAGGGCGGGGATGCGCAACCTGTCCAAGCTCGCGCAGATCATCGAGCGGTCGGGGCGTCGCGTCGTGTTCACGGTGGTGCCGAACAAGTCGTCGGCAGAGCTCGACCAGGTCGACCCGGCCCAGCTCCCGCACGGCGACTGCGACCTGGTCGGGCTGCGCGAGCAGCGCAAGCTCCTGGAGCGCTACCGCGATCCACGGTACGTCTCGCTCCCCCGGCTCCTCGAGCGCGACAAGCGGAAGGTCTTCTGGGACACCGACCTGCACTGGACCACCGTGGGCGCATCGGTCTTCAGCAAGGCCCTGGCCACCAAGCTCGACCGAAAGCTGGGTGCGCACCAGTCCTATCGTCCTGGCCCTGACTACACCTCCCTGGGCGGCCTCAACGCGTTGCTGCACGACCCTCAGCAGGAGACCGTTCCCTCCGCCGTACCCGCGCGGAGCGTCAAGGTGAGCCCCCGCGTGGTGTCGCAGGAGGGGGCTTACGACCACACCTGGCGGACCGTGGCCAAGCAAGGAACGTGGCCCGGGCACACCGTCGTCGTCGGCGACTCGATGATGTCGGTCGCGCTCTCCACACTGCGCGCAGCCTTCAGCCACGGCCGGTTCCTGTGGCTCCAGCACGTGCCGACCCAGGACATCGTGCACGCCATCGCGTCCGCCGACACGGTGGTCTTCGAGACCATCCAGCTGTTCGTCCCGGTGGTGGAGCTCGGCAGCAGGCAGTTCCGGGCACAGGTCAAGAAGGCCCTCCGCCATGGGTGAGGCCTGCCGGCCATGAGGCGCCTCAGACTCGTTGTGGGCACCCTCGCCCTGCTGCTGCTCGCTAGCCTCGCGCCCGCCGCCATCTCGGCCCCCGGTGCGGGCGCCGACCGGAGGGCTCGAACGGGCTCGTTCCTGGGCATCGACGGACTGACCTACCCGTCCGCACCGATCGTCGTGGATACAGCGAGCGGCCTCTTCTTCGGCCCCGACTTCGACCTGGCCTGCGCGTACGGCGGGCGGGCCGTCCCGCCCATGAAGGCGATGACCAAGCTGGCCCGGCTGGTCGAGCGCTCGGGCCGGCGGGTGATCTGGTCGGGCGCGCCGAGCAAGACCAGCGTGCTGTTCGACCACCTCGCCCCGGGCGAGCTCCCCCACGGCTCGTGCGACGAGGTCGGTCAACGGGCGCAGAGCCGCACGACCGACACCTATCGGGACCCCAACTACCTGCCGATCCGCAAGCCGTTGTCGGAGAGCACGCGCCAGGTCTACTGGCGCACGGACCCGCACTGGACCACGGTCGGCGGCGCCATCTGGGCGCGCGCGATAGGCGCCAAGCTCGACCCCAAGCTCGGCGACCGGCAGCGATACACCTACGGCACCGAGACCCAGGTCGGGCTGTTCAACTCGCTGCGCGGTATCGACACGCCCGAGACCCTCGAGACCGCCATGCCGGCGGGGCACGTGCACACCAGGACCAGCCGGTCCAGCGTCATGCAGTGGGCGGGGTACCCGAACGGCGTCTCGGACTACTCCTGGGACAGCAGGCCGGCCAACCGCACCTGGCCCGGCCACACGCTGGTCTTCGGCGACTCCTTCAGCTTCTACGCGCTTCCGAACCTGCTGCCGTTGTTCCGCCACGGCAGGTTCATGTGGATCGGCACGGTCGACGTTCACGACGTCGTGCGGGCCATCAGGCACTCCGACACGGTCGTCTTCGAGGTCTACCAGACCTTCCTGCCGCTGGGCACGGTGCTGACGACGAAGGAGTTCCGTCAGCAGGTACGTGCCGCCCTGCGCGGCCGCTCCTGACGGGTCCCTGCGCTCCTAGTCGTCGCCGAGGGCCTTCGGCACGTCGACCGGACCCGACTCGGCGTCGGCGGGCTCACCCAGCGACTCACCGACCGCGGCCGTCTCGAACGGCGGCAGGTCGGGCAGCTCCCCGACCTTCTGGCCGGCGAAGGTGAAGGTCGCGGTGGCGCCCTCACCCTCGACGTCCACCAGCACGATCTGGCCGGGGCCGACCTCGCCGTAGAGCATCTTCTCGGCGAGGATGTCCTCGATCTCGCGCTGGACGGTACGGCGCAGCGGTCGGGCGCCCAGGACGGGGTCGAAGCCCCGCTCGGCCAGCAGGTTCTTGGCCGCCTGGGTGAGCTCGATCCGCATGTCACGGTCGCGCATCCGCAGCTCGACCGACGCGATCATGTTGTCGACCATGTGGACGATCTGCTCCTGCGAGAGCGGCGGGAACACGATGATCTCGTCGACCCGGTTGAGGAACTCGGGACGGAAGTGCTGCTTGAGCTCGTCCTGGACCTTGTTCTTCATCCGCTCGTAGGAGCCGGCCTTGTCGCCACCCTGGTTGAAGCCGAGGTGCACGCCCTTGGCGATGTCCTTGGTGCCGAGGTTGGTGGTCATGATGATGACGGTGTTCTTGAAGTCGACGACCCGGCCCTGGGAGTCGGTCAGGCGACCTTCCTCCAGGATCTGCAACAGGCTGTTGAAGATGTCGGGGTGCGCCTTCTCCACCTCGTCGAAGAGCACCACGCTGAACGGCTTGCGGCGCACCTTCTCGGTGAGCTGGCCGCCCTCCTCGTAGCCGACGTAGCCGGGAGGGGAGCCGAACAACCGGGAGACGGTGTGCTTCTCGCCGTACTCGCTCATGTCGAGCTGGATCAACGCGTCCTCGTCGCCGAACAGGAACTCGGCGAGCGACTTCGACAGCCAGGTCTTACCGACACCGGACGGGCCGGCGAAGATGAACGAGCCGCCGGGGCGCTTGGGGTCCTTCAGGCCGGCACGCGTACGCCGAATGGCGCGGGAGAGCGCCTTGACGGCCTCCTCCTGGCCGATGACCCGCTTGTGCAGCTCGTCCTCCATCTTGAGCAGTCGGGTGGACTCCTCCTCGGACAGCTTCACGATCGGGATGCCCGTCGCCACGGCGAGCACCTCGGCGATCAGCTCCTCGTCGACCTCGGCGACCTCGTCCATGTCGCCGGCGCGCCACTGCTTCTCGCGCTCGGACTTCTTGAGGATCAGCTGCTTCTCCTCGTCGCGCAGGCGGGCCGCGGCCTCGAAGTCCTGACCGTCGATCGCCGCCTCCTTGCGCTGGCGGACGTCGCCGATCTTGTCGTCGTACTCGCGCAGGTCGGCGGGGGCCGTCATCCGGCGGATCCGCAGACGTGACCCGGCCTCGTCGATCAGGTCGATGGCCTTGTCGGGAAGGAACCGGTCGGAGATGTAGCGGTCGGCCAGCGTCGCCGCCGAGACCAGCGCCTCGTCGGTGATCGTCACGCGGTGGTGCGCCTCGTAGCGGTCGCGCAGACCCTTGAGGATCTCGATGGTGTGCGCCAGCGACGGCT
>JAWWPK010000241.1:0-4760 GCA_033854925.1 Nocardioidaceae bacterium
CGCGCTCGGCATCGAGGTGGTCGAGATCCCGACCGGCCCGGAGACCAGGTTCCAGCCCACCGTCGAGCAGGTCGCCGAGCTGCACGCGCAGCACGGCCTGAAGGGGCTGGTGGTGGCCAGCCCGGCGAACCCGACCGGCACCATGCTGCTCCCGAGCGAGCTCGCGGCGCTGGCCCAGTGGTGCGAGACCGAGCGGGTGCAGCTGATCAGCGACGAGATCTACCACGGCATCGAGTACGCAGACGAGAGGTTGGCCCACAGCGCCTGGGAGACCAGCCGCGAGGCGGTCGTGTTCGCGAGCTTCAGCAAGTACTTCTCCATGACCGGCTGGCGGATCGGCTGGATGCTGGTGCCGGAGCGGCTGCGCCGGGCCTGCGACGTGCTGACCGGGAACTTCACCATCTGCCCGCCGGTCATCGCACAGCACGCCTGCCTCGCGGCGTTCAGCGACGCGTCGTACGCCGAGCTCGACGGGCACGTGCGGCGCTACGCCGACAACCGCAGGATCCTGCTCGAGGGGCTGCCGAAGCTCGGCATCACCGAGCTCGCCCCGGCGGACGGCGCGTTCTACGTCTACGCCGACGTCGGACACCTGAGCCAGGACACGATGGCGTTCTGCCACGACCTGCTGGCGCGCACCGGGGTGGCGATGGCACCGGGCATCGACTTCGACACCGCGGTCGGGAACCGGTTCGTGCGGCTGAGCTTCCCGGGTGAGGCGGCCGCCATCGAGGAGGCGCTCGCGCGGCTGGCGGCGGTGGTCTGATGCCGACGAGGACCCAGGTGGTGACGGCGTTCGGGCTGATGCGAGTGGGGATCGGCGCGGCGATGTTCGTGGCACCGCGGGCGCTCGGACGCAACGACGAGGTGCTGATGACCCGCAGCTTCGCGGTCCGCGAGCTCGTGATCGGAGTCGGCGGCCTGCGCGGCGCACGCACCGACCAGGCGCAGACGTGGGCCACGCTCGGCGTCCTCACCGACGCGATGGACTGCCTGGCGGCGACGATCGCCGTCCGCAAGGGGGTGCCGTTCGCCGGGGCCACCCTGGCAATGGCCGCGGCCGGCTTGGCGTTCGAGGCGTACGCCGCGGCCTCGTCCACAGGTCGCTGACCGGCGGTTTCCTCCACAGCCGGCGGCGGGCAGACCGCCCGCATGTACGGCGACACCGAGGCGATCCGCGGGCTGGCCCGCACCATGCACAGCCAAGGCGAGGCCTTGCGCTCCCAGGCGGAGGCGCTGCTCGCCCGCGCGGAGGCGGTGCCCTGGGAGGGACTGGCCGCCGACGCGATGCGGCTGCGGGTGCGTGAGCAGGTGGCCTCCCTGCGCCGTACCGCGGGGCTGGCCGACGACGCCGCCGTCGCCCTCGCCCGTCATGCCGACGAGGTGGACCGGCTCAAGGCGCTGATCGCAGCGATCGAGCGGAAGGCGATGGCGCTGGTCGCCGCCGCGCGGGACCGTCTGGCCGGGTTGGTGGCCAGCATGCTGCCGGACCCCCTCGACGAGCTGCTCGACCGGTTCGTGCCGCCGCCGCCCGGCCACCGCGACTGGCTGCTCGTCGACCTGCCGGGGCTGCCGTGACCGACGGCCAGGACCCGGTGATCATCGACGTCCGGGGTGGCGCCGGCGGAGTTGCCGCGTCGTACGCCGCCGCGCGAGCGCTCGCCCATCTCTTCGACACGGCCGGCGACCGGCTCCGCGGCATGGGCGTCGACGGGCTCCGCGTGATGCGCGACCCGGACCTGCTGGAGTCCGGACTGCTGGCTCCCGGGAGCTGCGCCCGCGCCGAGGCCGCCGTGCTCGAGGCCACCGGCGGCCCGCACGGGGTGGTGGCGGCGTCGTTCGGCTGGGAGGTCGACGCGATCGCCGTGCGCACCGCGATCGACTGCCTGGAGCTGGCCGACGAAACCGTGCAGGCAGCGGTCGCGGGTCTCGACCGGCAGCTGGTGCTCGCCGCGGGACCGGTCGTCGGTGCCGCGATCGCCATCGACCCCGAGGTGCTCACCGAGCTGCCCGGGCTGACCGAGCACCTGGTCGACGGCCTCGGCGGACCGCTCACCGTCATCGCGCTCAGCGAGCTGTACGGCGGTCCGGGCCGGCCGGTCGTGACGGCGTACCCCGCTGCGCTGAGCACCGGGCAGCCCGCGTCGGTCCGCGACCTGCTCGAGCACTTGCACGAGGTGGCCGGGCTCTCCGACCGCGCGGACTCCCCCGCCAACGGCACCGTCGAGGTGCAGACGATCATCGGCCCGGGCGGTGCCGTGCGGCACGTCCTCTACCTCCCGGGCACCGACGACTTCAACGCGCCGTGGGACCAGGACGCTGACGTCCGCGACCTGGAGACCGACCTGGACGCCATGGCCGGCCGCCCGGACGCCTACCAGCAGGGCATCCTCGAGGCGCTCGACCAGGCCGGGGTCGGCAAGGACGAGCCGGTGCTCATCGTCGGCCACTCCCTCGGCGGGATGGAGGCGGCCGCGATGCTGGCCGGACAGGGCGGCTACCACGTCACCGACGTCGTCACCGCGGGTTCGCCGACCGCGCAGCTGCCCGGGTTCCCCAGCGGCTCGCACGTGCTCTCCCTCGAGCAGCAGGGCGACCTCGTGCCCGAGCTCGACGGCGCCCCCAACCCCGACTCGGTCGAGCAGACGACGGTGACCTTCGATGCGCACCCCGCGGACGGCGTACTCGCCCACCACGCATATGGGGTCTACGAGGCGGGCGCCGGCCTGGTCGACGCCTCCACGGATCCGTCCCTCGTCGATGCGGTGCAGTCACTGCACGACCACGGCTTCCTCGGCGAGGGCGGCGGCCAGGTCGCCAGCCAGGTCTTCCAGATCACCCGAGCGCCGTGAGCCAGGACAGCTCCGCGTCGGGCAGCTCGAGGGTTCACGACCTGGCCCGCGAGGGCGAAGTTGGCGTCCGAAGTTGCCCGTCCCAGTCCTTCGAACCAGGCATCTCCACGGCCTGTGCGACTCGGGTTTCGGCACCCATCTGAGGGGTAGGTCACTGACGGACCGGCGGAAGGAGGCGCACCGGATGTACGGCGACACCGACGTGATGCGCAAGCACGGCAGCCGGCTGCGCGAGCAGGGTGCCGAGATCCGCGCCATGGCCGACCAGCTCGTCGCCCAGGCCGAGACGGTCACCTGGGCCGGGCGCGCCGGGGACGCGATGCGGGAGCGGATCCGCGAGCGCGCCACCCGGCTCCGCGAGGCCGCCGACCGGCACGACCACGCCGCCGACACCCTCGACACCCATACCCAGCTCGTCGACGAGCTGAAGGACTCGATCGCCGAGACCGAGCGCCGCGCCACCGCGCTGCTCGAGGACGGCGACCTGCCGCGCTTCGAGCCCCCCGCACCTGGCCACAAGGACTGGCTGGCGGTCACGCTGCCCGGAGTCCGGGACCGCGCCTGATGCCCACCATCGACCTCGGGCCGCCGCGACCGAGCCCGCACGACCTGCTCGACGGGCTGCCCCGGCGGGTGGCCCTGACCCTGCCCGAGCTGCGGTTCGCGGCAGCCCGGGCCAACGGCGCCCCTCTCCCGTTCGACGTGCGCGGGGCCGATGACGCAGCCAGCGGCCTCGACGACCGGCTCGGCGCCGGCCGCGGGTCCGACGAGCAGACGGCGTACGCCGATGCGCTCGCGCGCCTGCACGACCCGGGCATGTCGCTCTCCCGGCGTGGCCTCCTTGTGGGCGGCCCCGACGACGGGGTCCTCGAAGAGGGCCTGCTCGGCGCGATCGGATTGCTGGCCACACCGACCGTGGCTGTCGACCTCGACGTCGCCGCCGGTCCCGTCCAGGCGAAGTCGTGGCACCGGCAGAGCGGTGGCGCGGTCGCTGCGCTGTCGACCCAGGACGGCGTGGTCTTCGAGCTGGCCTGGTTCCCCACCTGGGCGTGGGCGGCCGAGCTGGCGCGCGCCGCCGTCGTGCCGGAGGACCTGCCGCTGCACGACTCTGTCGTGCCCGACCTGGTGACCCTGCCCTACGAGCTGGGCGACGCCGCGGTCGAGGCCGCCCGCACCCATCGCGCAGACCTGGTCCCGGTGCTGGTCGAGCAGCATCGCGGCGCGGTCTTCGACGCGGCCGGCCGCGAGCTCACGGACAGCGAGGTTGTCAGCGTGCTCGCCGGCCTGGCCACCGAGGCGCGCGGGAGGCTGCGCGCACTGGTCGCGGACGTGTCCGGCGAGCAGCCCAGCACGATCGGCGTGGTGGCCTGGACGCTGCTGGCGGACGGGTGGCGCGCCCTCCGCGCGCACCATGACGAGGACGGGCTCCGGCTCGAGGTGGCCAGGGTGATCCCGGAGGACCTCGCTGCCGAGCTCGCCCCGGTGCTGGCGGAGGTGACGCCTTGACCACCCCACGAAACTGCTCGGAGGGCGCGCTTCGCGCGAAGCGCTCACACTTCCGCGGGGACCCCGGGAAATGCGTATGACCGTCCGGGTCGCCGACAGGTCCGACAAGTACGACCAGCTGCTCCAGCTGGCCGACGTCTTCGACCGCTCGGGCGACGAGCTGCGCGCGATGGCCGGCCTGGGCACCGAGGTGCTGCGCGACGGCGCGCTCACGGACTCCGCCGACCTGTCCGCGGCTTCCCACGCGCGCACCGAGGAGGACATCCGGGCGGCGACGACCGGCAAGGACGGTCTGCTGTCCCGGTCGATCGAGCTGGACGCCGACGCCCTCGTGGTCCGGGCCACGGTTCTCACCTACCAGTGGATCGACGAGCTCCGTGACGCGGCCTACGAAACCATGGG
>JAWWPK010000242.1:0-16793 GCA_033854925.1 Nocardioidaceae bacterium
GCGACCGTCTCGGTCTGCGCTGCCTCACCGGAACGGCGCAGCCGCTCCAGGGCAGCGATCCGGTCGATCCGCTCCGCATCGTCCAACCCGACAGCGTCCGCGGCCAGCCGCCGGCTGAACGCCTCGATCTCGGCCAGGGTCGGCGCAGCCAGCACGGCGGCACCCGCCGTCCCGGCTCCGTCGCTCCCGAGATCCCGCACGTCCACCACCCCTGCGCATGTTGTCGACCAGTGATGAACACTCTAGAACACGGCGCCGACAGTCGGTTCTGCTCATCCACAGCCCCTGTCGGCGCCCTTTGGAAGACTCCGGGGCGTGCCGAAGCAGCCCCGGATCGAACCCCCAGGTGACGTCGTGACCCGGCTGGCCGAGACAGCTCTCGCGCTGCCCGACGCCTACGAGGAGGACGCCTGGACCGGCGTCCGCTGGCGGATCCGGGCCAAGACCTTCGCGCACGTGCTCGTTGCCCAGGAGGGCTACACCTCGGCCTACCGCGACGCCACCGGCGCCACCGAGCCCACGACGGTGCTGACGTTCCGCTCCTCGGGCGACGAGCTGCTCGCCCTGGTGCACGCCGGGCCGCCGTTCTACCGGCCGCCGTGGTCGCCCACGATCGTGGGCATGGTGCTCGACGACGACACCGACTGGGCCGAGGTGGCCGAGCTGGTCACCGAGAGCTACCGCTTCTGCGCACCGCAGAAGCTGGTGCGGCAGCTGGACGGCTGAGGCTCAGTCCTCGACCTGTTCCTCGACCTGTTCCTCGAGCTGATCCTCGACGGCCGGGATCGGTACGTCGGCCCCGTCCTCGGCCGCCTTGCGGGCGGCCTCCCGGATCTCGAACACCTCGGTCGCGAGGCCGCCGAGGGCCGTGGCCACGTCGCGGACAGCCGCGGTGACGATCGTCGCGACCTGACCGACCGTGTTGGCGGCCGCCTCCACGGTCGACTGGACGGCGTCCTTGCCGATCTCGGCGCCCGAGAGCTTGTCGCCGTTCCCGTTGTCGTGAGGCGCAGTGGTCATGTCGACAGTGTGACCCGATTCGCTCAGGCAGCCAACGCGTCGTCGGTCACAGGCACCGGGCCGGTCGGTTTCGACCTGCGGTCCGGCAGCGCCATCCGGCAGATCTTGGAGGCCACGCTGAACAGCTGCTTCGACAGCCCGCCGGCGTTGTACCGCAGGCCGTAGCGGTCGCAGATCTCGCGCACCTCGGCGGCGAGCTCCGGGTAACGCCGGGCCGGCAGGTCCGGGAACAGGTGGTGCTCGATCTGGAACGAGAGGTTCCCGGACATCAGGTGGAACAGCTTCCCGCCGGTGATGTTGGCGGAGCCGAGCAGCTGCCGGTAGTACCAGTGGCCGCGGTTCTCGTCCTCGCACTCCTCCTGGGAGAACGTCGAGACGCCGGCCGGGAAGTGACCGCAGAAGATGATGTTGAACGCCCAGACGTTGCGGATCAGGTTCGCCGCCGCGTTGCCCGCGAGCGTCATCGGGAACAGCGGCCCGGTCAGCGCAGGGAACAGCAGGTAGTCCTTGAGCGTCTGGTTCCGGATCTTGCGGATCAGGCCCGGGTAGAGCGGCTTGTTGTCCGACAGCTTCCGCTTGCCCGCGACGATGTTCTCGACCTCGAGGTCGTGCAGGGCGACGCCCCACTCGAAGAACAGCATCAGCAGCAACGCGTAGACCGGGTTGCCGAGGTACTGCGGCCGCCACGGCTGGTCCTCGTCCATGCGCAGGATGCCGTAGCCGATGTCGCGGTCCTTGCCGAGGATGTTCGTGTAGGTGTGGTGGATGTAGTTGTGGCTGTACTTCCACTGCTCGCCGGGGCACATGGTGTCCCAGTCGTACATCCGGGAGTTCAGGCCGGGATCGCCCATCCAGTCGTACTGGCCGTGCATGACGTTGTGGCCGATCTCCATGTTGTCGAGGATCTTGGAGACGCTAAGCGCCGCGACGGCAAGGGGCCAGGCCGGCGGCAGGTAGAACAGCGCCCGGCCGGCGATCTCGAACTGCTGGCGGCGCTTGACGACGTTGCGGATGTACGCCGCGTCCTCCTCGCCGAGGTCGGCCAGGACGCGCTGGCGGATCACGTCGAGCTCCTCGCCGAACGTCTCGAGCTGCTCGTCGGTCAGGGTCGTGTTGTTGGTCTTCATGGGGGTGGTCTTGGTGGTCACAGGGGCTCCTCAGAGTTCGACGACGCAGTTGCCGACAGGGGCGGAGACGCAGATGCGGATGTCCTCGTCCGGGAGAGCGGACTCCTCGCCGGTCAGGACGTTGCGGACGGTGCCCTCGCTCTTGCGCGAGGTGCAGGTGAAGCAGATGCCCATCCGGCAGCCGAACTCGGGCTTGAGCCCGAGCGCCTCGGCCTGCTCGAGGAGGGTGGCGCCGGTGTTGGCGGCCTCCTGGCCGGACCTGGAGAAGGCGACATCTCCCTCGGCAGAGGTGCCCGAGGTGCGCGGCGGCTGGAAGTACTCGACGCGGAGCTGGTCCGACCCGTCGTACGCCCCACGCACGGCCTCGATCATCGGCGCCGGGCCACAGGCCCAGGTCGGGACGTCGCGGTAGCCGGGGACCAGTCGCTCGAGGTACGCCGGCGACAGGTTGGGGTCGCCGAGCTCGGGGTGCAGCAGGTGCAGGTCGATGCCGTGGCCGGAGCGGCTGATCTCTTCCAGCTCGGCCGCGAAGATCTGGTGGTCGGGGCTCTGGGCGTAGTGCACGAAGGTGACCCGGCCGCGGTGGGTGCGGCGCTGCAGCGACCGCAGCATCGACATCACCGGGGTGATGCCGGACCCGCCGGAGATGAACAGCACGTGCTCGGGCACCCGGTCGGGGAGCACGAACTCGCCCTGCGCCTGGGAGAGGTGGACCATCGTGCCGGGCTGGGCGCGCTCGACCAGGTAGCGCGAGACGACGCCGCCGGGGTTGGCCCGCAGCGTGACCGTGAACCGGTCGCCGCGGCGGGAGTCGGGGCTGGAGATCGTGAAGACCCGCGTCGTACGACGGGCGCCGTCGACCTCGACGCCGAGCTGGACGTGCTGGCCGGCGCGGTGGCCCCGCCAGGTCGAGGTCGGCTGCAGGGTGATCGTGGCGACCGGCGGGTGGCCGGGGACGTCGACCTCGCGGTGGATGCCGACGATGCGGGCCCGGACCTCGTGGGCGGCCCACATCGGGTTGACCTGCTCGAGGTAGCGGTCGACGCCCTGCGGCGAGGTGAGCGCAGCGACCGCCTTCGAGCGGAGAATGGTCGTGGTGAGACCCATCGTGGTGCGCCTCCTTCCGGGGAAGTCAGTGAACGTTCGTACACTGAAACTGTCTCGCAGCCCGGTTGGCACGGTCAAGGCCGCGACATCGTGAGGGTGGACACACGTTCACGAACTAGGATGTTTCAAGTGACGGAGACCCGGGGGGAACGCAAGGAGCGGACCCGTCGCGCGATCCTCGACGCGGCCCTCCACCTCTGCGAGGACTCCTCGCTCGTGGCCCTCTCGCTCCGCCAGGTGGCCAAGGAGGTCGGCATCGTGCCGACCGCGTTCTACCGGCACTTCGACTCGATCGAGTCGCTCGGGTTGGCACTCGTCGACGAGTCGTTCGTCTCCCTCCGCGCGATGCTGCGCGACATCCGCCGGGAGGACCCGTCGTACGCCAAGATCGTGGACCGCTCCGTGGAGACCCTGGTCGAGCACGTGCACCAGCAGCGCTCACACTTCCTCTTCATCGCCCGTGAGCGCGCCGCCGGCCCCCTGTCGGTGCGCGAGGCGATCCGGCACGAGATCGAGCTCTGCGAGCGCGAGCTCGCCACCGACCTGGCCCGGCTGCCCGGCACGGAGGACTGGTCGGCGGAGGACCTGCGCGTCCTCTCCAACCTGATCGTGACGGCCATGGTCGCGACCGCCGAGCAGATCATGGTCGCGGTCGGCCGACCCGGCGCGGAGAAGCAGATCGTCGAGAGCGCCCGCACCCAGCTGCGCATGGTCCTGGTCGGCGCGCAGAACTGGCAGTCGCGAAGGTAGTCCCGCGGGTCTATTCACATCGCCCGGCGCGGCGTGAGTTACTGACGCCCACATGCTCCGCCCGGGGAGCCCGTCGGGCGGCGGGGCCTGGTCAACCGCCGCGCGAGGGAGTGCACATGCCAGACCAGCCAGACGAGCAGCCCGACGACGTCGAGAGCAGCGTCTCCCGCCGAGCCGTGCTCGGGGCCGGCCTCGCCGGCGGCATGGTGGCCGGGACCGGAGCGCTCGACCCGGCGCTGGGCCGCCCCGGCACTCCCGACGGTCGCCACACCACGCTCGCGCAGACCCTGGTCAAGGGTGACAAGGGAAAGCACGGCTACCAGAAGATCGTGGTCGGGCCGGGCGAGCCCCACCTGGTCCGCGACGAGCTGATGAAGCACGTACGCCGCCCCGGACCCGCCAGGCGCCGAGGCATCGTCGCGCTCGGCCAGCTCACGGACATGCACCTGATGGACGCCCAGTCACCGGCCCGCGTGGAGTTCCTCGACCGGCTCGACGACCCCGGTTCGCCGTACGCCGCCGCACTCCCCTTCCAGGGCGCCTACCGGGCCCAGGACATGCTCACCACCCATGTGGCCGAGGCCACCGTCCGGGCCATGCGCAAGGTCCGGCGCGGTCCGGTGACCGGGCTGCCCATGTCGTTCGCGGTCACCACCGGCGACAACGTCGACAACACCCAGTACAACGAGCTCCGCTGGCAGATCGACCTGCTCGACGGGAAGCGGATCCGGCCGGACTCGGGTGACCTGACCAAGTACGAGGGTGTCGCAGACCAGACGTCCTACGACGTCCACTACTGGCATCCGGACGGCCCGCCGCCCGGCCAGCCCACGGACCTGCGGATCAGCCAGTACGGCTTCCCGAAGGTCCCGGGGCTGCTCGACGCCTGCCGGAAGCCGTTCGCCACCGCCGGCCTCGGCATGCCGTGGCTCTCGGTCTTCGGCAACCACGACGGGCTGATCCAGGGCAACGTCCCGTCGAGCCCCCTGGTCGCCCAGATCGCAACGGGATCGACGAAGATCACCGACCTGCCGCCCGGTGTGAACATCGGGGAGCTCGCGGGGCAGCTGGTCACGAACGACCCGCAGGGGCTCCAGACGCTGTTCAGCGGACCCTCCCGGCAGGTGTCGTCCGACCCGAACCGGCGACCACTCAGCCGCGCCGAGACCATCGCGGAGTACTTCCGCACCGCGGGCAAGCCGCACGGGCACGGCTACACGGCCTGGAACCTCGCGACCGGGAACGCCTACTACACCTTCGGCAAGGGGCGGGTCCGGGGCATCGCACTGGACACGGTCAACCCGTACGGCGGCGCCGAGGGGTCCATCGACGAGACGCAGCTGGCCTGGCTGACCGAGAAGCTGAAGGCCGGCAGCCGGCACTACCTCGACGAGTCGGGCCACGTGGTCCGCGGCGGGAAGCACGACCGGCTGTTCGTCATCTACTCCCACCACACGATCGGGACCATGGACAACGCCACCGGCAACGGCCGGGTGCTCGGGCCGGCCATCCTCGACGTGCTGCTGCGGTTCCCGAACGTCATCCTGTGGGTCAACGGCCACACCCACCGCAACACCGTGACGCCGTTCGCGCGCTCCAAGCACGCCAAGGTTGCCGGCGGCTTCTGGGAGGTCAACACGGCCGCGCACGTCGACTGGCCGCAGCAGGCCCGCACCGTCGAGCTCGTCGACAACCGCAACGGCACGCTGTCGATCTTCGGCACGATCATCGACCATGCCGCGCCCACGTCGTACGGGAAGCACCCGAAGTCCCCACTGGAGCTGGCGTCGCTCTCCCGCGAGCTGGGTGCGAACGACTGGCAGGACACCAGGCCGCCGGCCGGCCAGGACGGGCGCCGCGGACGGATCGAGGACCGCAACGTCGAGCTGCTCGTCCCGGCGCCCTTCGACCTGTAGCGGTCGAGCCGCTGGCAGCTCCCGCCCCGTAGTGCCTAGCGCGGCCGGATCGTCAGGTCGCTGACCGTCGCGTCGCCCGGCAGGTCCAGCACGTGCAGGATCGCGTCGACGACGGTGTCCGGGTCGATCCAGTCGGACGCGTCGTACTCCTTGCCTTCCTGCTGGTGCACCTTCTGCTGCATCGGCGTGGCGGTGCGGCCGGGGTAGACCGTGGTGACCCGGACGCCGTGCTCCTGCTCCTCGGCGCGCAGCGAGTCGGCCAGGGCACGAAGGCCGAACTTCGACGCGGCGTACGCCGACCACTGCGGGTGCGCCACCAGGCCGGCGCCGGAGTTGACGAACACGAAGGTGCCGCGCGCGGCGCGGACCGCGGGCAGGCAGACGCGGGTGAGCACGGCGGGTCCGAGCAGGTTGACGGCCAGCTGCGACTGCCAGGCGGCGGTGGTCAGCTCGGCCACAGGACCGAGGTCGACGACGCCTGCGGCGTGGACGACGGAGTCGAGCGAGTCCGGCAGCTGGTCGGCTACGGCCTCCACCGCGGTCACGTCGGCGAGGTCCGCGACCAGGACGGTCGCGTCCGGCAGGTCGGTGCGCAGGTCGTGGGCGCGTTCGGTCGAGCGGGCGAGGAGGACCAGCGAGTCCCCCCGCTCGAGCAGCCGCTCCGCGAGCACCGCGCCCATGCCCGAGCCGGCGCCGGTGACCAGGTGCGTGGCCATCAGCGGGTGAACACGATCTTGCCGAAGACCTCGCCCTCGGCCATCACCGCGAACCCCTCCTTGGCCTGGTCCATCGGCAGCTCGCGGTCGATCAGCGGTCGGACCCCGCTCGAGTCGAGCATCGTGACCAGCGCGGCCAGCTCGTCGCGCGTGCCCATCGTCGAGCCGATCACGGAAAGCTGGAGGAAGAAGGTGCGGGTCAGCTCGGCGTCGTCGAGGTTCGGCCCCGACGTGGTGCCGGAGGTGATGATCCGGCCGCCCGGTCGCAGCGAGCGGACCGAGTGCGACCAGGTCGCCCTCCCGACCGTCTCGATCACCGCGTCCGCCTTCTCGGGCAGCCTCGCGCCGGACTCGAACGCCTCGTGCGCGCCGATCTCGAGCGCCTTGTTGCGCTTGGCCTCGTCGCGGCTGGTGACCAGGACGCGGAGCCCCGCCGCCCGGCCGAGCACGATCGCGGCCGTCGCGACGCCGCCCCCGGCTCCTTGCACCAGCACCGTCTCCCCCGGCTTCAGTGCGCCGCGGGTGAAGAGCATCCGGTAGGCCGTGAGCCACGCGGTCGGCAGGCAGGCCGCCTCGGCGAAGGAGAGCCCGGCCGGCTTGGGCACCACGTTGCGCCGGGGTACGGCGACCCGCTCGGCCATTGCACCCTGGTAGCGCTCGGAGAGCAGCGACCGCTTCGGGTCGAAGGTCTCGTCGCCCTCCCAACCCGGGCTGCTGATCACCCCGTGCACCACGACCTCGTTGCCGTCCTCGTCGAGCCCGGCGGCGTCGGTGCCGAGGATCATCGGGAGCTGCTCCTGCTTGAGCCCGACCCCGCGCAGCGAGAACAGGTCGTGGTGGTTCAGCGACGCGGCCTTGACGGTGATCGTCGTCCACCCGTCCGGGACCTCTGGCTCCGGCCGCTCACCGACCACCAGCCCTGCCAGCGGGTCGTTGGGATCGAAGGACTCGGCGTAGACGGCAAGCATGAGCCTCACGGTAGCGACGGGTCCCTGCCGGCTCCCGCCCGCCTGTCGGTTGCGCAGTTGGAGTGGGCGAGCGACAGCGAGCGTTGCGCGCGGAGCGCGCGTGCCCCGCGATTCGACCTCGCGCCTGTGACGACGGCGAAGCCGGCGAGCGCAGCGAGCGTCGTCACAGGGGTGGGGTCGAAATTTGCGGGGGTATCAGGCGCGCGCGACCCCGTCGCGGCGCGCCGCCTCGGCCACCGCCGACGACACCGCCGTACCGACCCTCGGGTCGAACGGCGAGGGGACGATGAAGTCGTCCGCGAGGTCGTCGCCGACCAGGTCGGCCAGCGCGATCGCGGCAGCGAGCTTCATCCCCTCGGTGATCGCGGTCGCGTGCGCGTCGAAGGCGCCCCGGAAGATGCCGGGGAAGGCGAGCACGTTGTTGATCTGGTTGGGGAAGTCGGAGCGGCCGGTGGCCACGACCCGCGCGTACTTGTGCGCCACGTCCGGGTGCACCTCGGGCATCGGGTTCGCGAGACCGAAGATGATCGACTCGGGCGCCATCGAGGCGACGTCCTCCTCGGGAACGGTGCCGCCGGAGACCCCGATGTAGACGTCCGCCCCGGCCAGTACGCCGGACAGGGTGCCGCTGCGGCCCGTCTGGTCGGCGGTCAGCGTAGCGAGCGCTCGCTTCACCGGGGTGAGGTCGCCGCGCGAGGAGTGGAGCACGCCCTTGCGGTCGGTCACGGCGAGGTCCTTGATGCCCGCCTCGAGCAGGATCCTGGCCACGGCGACGCCGGCGGCCCCCGCACCCGAGATCACCACGCGGGTGGACCCCGGGTCGCGGCCGGTGAGCTTCAGCGCGTTGGTGAGCGCGGCCAGGGCCACCACCGCGGTGCCGTGCTGGTCGTCGTGGAAGACGGGGATGTCGAGCCGCTCCTTGAGCCGGTCCTCGATCTCGAAGCAGCGCGGCGCGGAGATGTCCTCGAGGTTGATGCCACCGAAGGACGGCGCCAGCCGGACGACCGTCTCGATGATCTCCTCGACGTCGGTGGTGTCGAGGCAGATCGGGACGGCGTCCACGCCACCGAACGCCTTGAACAGGACCGCCTTGCCCTCCATCACCGGCATCGCCGCGGCCGGGCCGATGTCGCCCAGCCCGAGCACCGCGGTGCCGTCGGTGATGACCGCGACGGTGTTGGGGATCCACGTGTAGTGCCGCGTCAGAGACGGGTCCTCGGCGATCGCCTCGCACACCCGGGCGACGCCGGGGGTGTAGGCCAGCGAGAGGTCCTCGCGGCTGTCCAGACCGACGGTGGAACGTACCTCCATCTTGCCGCCCACGTGCAGGTCGAAGACCGGGTCGCCGGCGAAGGGATGGGTGGGGTCAGGCACCGCTCGAGTCTGGCACAGCGCGTCGGCGAGCAAGCGGCCAGATCCGGCGTACGACGACGGCCAGCACGTCCTCGTCGGCGACCGCGCCGTAGCGCCGTGAGTCCGAGCCCACCTCGGCGTTGTCGCTGAGCAGCCACCAGCCGGGCTCGCCCAGCTCGGTGGTGCGCCGCTCGGTCGCCCGCTTGATCGCGCGCACCCCACCGGGCAGGCGAGCGACCACGACGTCTCCCTGACGCGGAGTCCGGCGATAGTCGACGAGCAGCCGGTCGCGCGGCCTCAACCGCGGTCGCATGGAGTCGCCGGACACGACCGCGAACCCCCAGCGGGGTGTCCTGTCCCGGTCGCCGGGTACCGGTCCGTTGCTGCCCGACACGGCTAGTAGTGTCGCAAGGCCACGCGTAGGACACCCCTGACAGACCACCGGAAGGACTGGCATGTTCCGTTCCCTCTTCGCGCCCACCATCGAGGTCTCGGCCCACTGCGACCTGCCGTGCGGCGTCTACGACCCAGCCCAGGCCCGCATCGAGGCCGAGTCGATCGCGGCGATCATCAAGAAGGTCGCCGACAACGACGACCCCGACTTCCGCACCCGGGCGATCCTCATCAAGGAGCAGCGCTCCGAGCTGGTCAAGCACCACCTGTGGGTGCTGTGGACCGACTACTTCAAGCCGCCGCACTTCGAGAAGTACCCCGACCTGCACACCCTCGTGAACGACGCGACCAAGCTCGCCGGCGCCACCGGCACCAAGGGCGAGATGGACGCCGACGTGGCCCAGCAGCTGCTCGACAAGATCGACGAGATCGACAAGATCTTCAAAGCGACGAAGCAGGGCTGAGTGCCGCTCCGAACTGGCTCCAGAACTGCCCCGCCCGGGCCCGGCCGCACAGGCCGGGCCCGGGCGCGTTTCGGAACCGGCTGAGCGGGCAGACCGTCGTACGGGCGAACCTGACGTTCAGCGGGGAATGCTCCCACCCCTATGGGTGAAATTCCAGATTCCATGAGTTTCCAGGTTTTCGACGACGTCTGCCCGGGGTAGGCCACTCCTCATGACGATCTCGACGCTTGACGAGGCACCGTCACGAGCAGTGCGACGCGAAGAGACTGCACGACTCCTTTCGGAGGCCTCCACACTCAAGGGCAAGAGGCGAGACCAGGTCATCGACCAGGTCATCGTCCTCAACATCGGAGTGGCCCACGCCATCGCCCACCGCTACCGCAACCGCTCGGTTCCGGTGGAGGATCTCGAGCAGGTCGCCTGCATGGCGCTGGTCCGGGCGGCGCAGAAGTTCGATGTCGACCAGAACCGCGACTTCCTGACCTACGCCGTCCCGACGATCTCGGGCGAGATCAAGCGCCACTTCCGGGACCAGGGGTGGACCATCCGGCCGCCGCGCCGGGTGCAGGAGATCCAGTCCAAGGTGATCCACGCCTACCACCACGGCGAGGAGCACGGTGCTCCCCCGTCGGCGGCCCGCATCGCTGACCAGCTCGACCTCCCGGTCGCAGACGTCTCCGAGGCGCTCCAGGCCGAGGGCTGCTTCCGGCCCGTCTCCCTCGACGTCCCGGTCACCGAGGACGGCCGCCCCGCCATCGACCAGCTCACCGAGGACGAGAACGGCGACGAGCGGGCCCTCGAGGCGCGACTGATGCTTGGCCCGGCGGTGCGCCATCTGAGCGACCGCGACCGGAAGATCCTCTACCTGCGCTTCGTCGAGGACCGGACCCAGCAGGAGATCGGCAACGAGCTCGGCGTCACCCAGATGCAGGCTTCCCGGCTCCTCAAGAGGATCCTGGACCAGCTCCGTTCCGAACTCGGAGCGGATGCCGTCCCCGCTTGACGCATACCCCCGCACCACCGCGGGCACTGTCCCCCGTGAGGAAACTGGGGCCGACGAGACGGGAAGAAGTGGTTGCGGTGGCGCGGCGACGGGAGCTCGGGGAACTGATTGACCAGCTCGGGGTCAAGCAGCAGATAGATCCCGGTGAGAATGTGTGCGGCGCCGTGGTGCTGCTGACGGTCGAGGAGCCGGACGGCCATCTGTCGTTGCGTTGTGCCTGGTCGGAAGGGATGACCTGGATCGAGCGCATCGGTCTGCTTCGGGCCGCCGAGCGGGCCGAGCTGCCGGCCGACGGCGCCCACGACTGGCGGGTCTGACCGCACCCGCCCCGGTTGACGAGTTTTGGGTACGACGTGGCCGGGTGACGGCGGTGCGCCCAGACCGACGGTCTACGCTCCCCCACGACCCCACTCGAAGGACTGAGGAGCATGGCCCCGATCGGAACCGCTGACCAGTCGCGTGCCGACGTGGAGCTGCGACTGCCGGCCGACAGCGCCTTCGTGTCGGTCCTGCGCACGACCTCGGCGGGGCTCGCGGCCCGCCTCGACTTCACCCTCGACGACATCGAGGACCTGCGGATGGCGGTCGGGGAGGCCAGCGCCCTGGTGCTGCCTGAGGCCCAGCCCGGCTCGGACCTCGTGTGCGAGTTCTTCATGCGGCCCGGGGAGCTCACCATCCAGGTCTCGGTTCCCTCGCCCAGTCCCACACCGCCCGACGAGGACAGCTTCGCCTGGCAGGTGCTCACCACGCTCTCGACCAAGGCGTCGGCGTCCACCGATGACCACCGGTTGACGATCACCCTGTCCGTGCGTTCGGCCATCCAGGAGTCCGACCCTGACATGACCGGTTGACATGCCTGGCGACCCGAAGAAGGGGGAGGACTCGGACGCTTCCGGCGGGGTAGAGGTCACCCGGCGGAGAAGTGCCGAACTGTTCGCGCAGCTGCGTGACGACTCCGCGCCGGAGCCGACCCGCGAGGCGGCCCGGGACGGACTGGTCCACCTGCACCTGCCACTCGCCGAGCACTGCGCTCGACGGTTCCGCAACCGCGGCGAGCCGTTCGAGGACCTGGTCCAGGTCGGCACGATCGGGCTGCTCAAGTCGATCGACCGGTTCGACCTCGACCGCGGAGTCGAGTTCTCGACGTACGCCACCCCGACGATCATCGGCGAGATCAAGCGGTACTTCCGGGACAAGGGCTGGGCGATCAGGGTGCCGCGCCGGCTGCAGGAGCTGCGCATGCAGATCGGCGCGACCAGCGCCGAGCTGACTCAGACCCTGGGCCGTTCGCCCACCGCGCGCGAGCTCGCGGAGCGGATCGGCTGCTCGGTCGAGGAGGTCCTGGAGGGGATCGAGTCCAGCAACGCGTACTCGACGCTGTCGCTCGACGCCAGCGACGGCGACGAGGACGGCACCGGGACGATGCTCGACGCCATCGGCATCGAGGACGAGAACATCGAGCACGTCGAGATCCGGGAGTCGATCAAGCCCCTGCTCGACCGGCTCGGGGCGCGGGAGAAGCGCATCCTGCTCCTGCGCTTCTTCAAGAACATGACCCAGTCGCAGATCGCCGAGGAGATCGGCGTCTCGCAGATGCACGTCTCCCGGCTGCTCTCCCGCACCCTCGACCAGCTGCGGACCTCACTCGAACAGGAACCGCCCACCGGCGGCTGACTATCCGTCGTCGGCCGCCAGCGCCCTGGTCGAGGCGGGGTGGAGTACGCCGACCAGCACGGCCAGCGAGACGAGCAGGATCACGACGGCGGCGAGGGTGGTCTCACCACCCCAGAAGCTGAACGAGAGCAGCACGCCGATCAGCGCGGTGGCCACCACCGGCCCGCGCGCCCACGACCGGACCCGGAACAGCCCCCAGGCACAGAACATCAGTCCGGCACCGAGGACGAGGAAGAACAGAGCCGTCGTGATGCCCAGGGCGACCCGGTCGGTGTCCAGCGCGACGACCTCCAGGACCGCGAGAACGCACACGAACAGCCCCTCCAACCCCACCAGCGCCGCTGCTACCAGGAGGGTGGGAGGCCGGGCGTCGTCGGTCACGGTCGGAGCCTAGGCTGAGACAGCGCCGGAACGGCGACCGATTCCGCGGTCTCGGGACCCTGTGACCCACGAGACCAGCCATCCCCCTTGTGTAACGGTCCAATTCTCGGCACGCTGGACGTACACGGCGGGACTGTGGTCCTGCCGTGCCCGCTTGTGTGCCCGTCAGCGGGCACCCCGCCCCAGCGACACGACGACTCGGGCCGCCCGAATGTGTCCAGAAAGAAGGAAACCCCAGCCATGGATTGGCGTCACCGCTCCGCGTGCCTCGACGAGGACCCGGAGCTGTTCTTCCCGATCGGCAACACCGGTCCGGCCATCCTCCAGATCGAGGAGGCCAAGCAGGTGTGCCGACGCTGCGAGGTGCGCGAACAGTGCCTGCAGTGGGCCCTCGAGGCTGGGCAGGACCACGGTGTCTGGGGTGGCCTGAGCGAGGACGAGCGGCGCGCGCTGAAGCGCCGCAACGCCCGCACCCGCGTCCGCACCGCTTAGAACGGCGCCAGGACTGGCACGTCGATCTCGGCCCTGGTGCCGCGACCGGATGGCGCCGGCCCGAGCGTGAGCCGGCCGCCGAGCTCGGACTCGACCAGGGTGCCCACGATCGAGAGTCCCAGAGTGCTCGACCCGGGCAGGTCGAAGCCGGTCGGCAGCCCGGGACCGTCGTCGTCGATGGTGAAGGTGAGCCGGTCCTCGGTGCGGACCGCGGTCACGACGATGACCCCCTCCGGACCGTCGGCCACCGGGTAGCCGTGCTCGACGGCGTTCTGGAGCAGCTCGGTCAGCGCCATCGCCACCGTGGTCGCCGTCTCCGAGGGCAGTACGCCGAACGAGCCCTCCCGGCGTACTCGCACCCGGCCGCCGAGTGAGCCCATGTCGGCGATCGTCGCGCCGAGCCGGTCCGCGACCTCGTCGAAGGCGACGCTCTCCTCGACGGCCTGGCTGAGCGTCTCGTGCACGACCGCGATCGAGCCGACCCGGCGAACCGCCTCCTCGAGCGCCGCCTTGGCGTCGGCGTTGTCCATCCGCCGGGCCTGCAGCCGCAGCAGCGCGGCGACCGTCTGCAGGTTGTTCTTCACCCGGTGGTGGATCTCCCGGATGGTGGCGTCCTTGGTGACCAGCTCACGGTCCCGGCTGCGCAGGTCGGTGACGTCACGCACCAGCACGAGCGCACCGATCAGCCGCCCGTGCGGACGCAGCGGGATGGCACGGACGATCAGCGACACCGAGTCGGTGCCGATCTCGGCGTCGCGGTTGGCCCGGCCGCCGAGCACGGCGCTCAGCGTCTCCTCGTCGGGACGCAGCCGCGACGGCACCAGCTCGCGGGTCACCTCGCTGAGGCGCAGCCCGTCGAGGTCGCCGGAGTGGCCGAGGCGGCGGTAGACCGAGAGCGCGTTCGGACTGGCGTAGACGACCCGGCCCTGCTCGTCGACGCGCAGGAAGCCGTCGCCGACCCGCGGGGTGTCCGCGTGGTCGCTGCGCTGGCCCGGGACCGGGAAGTGGCCGCCGGCGATCATCTGGGTCAGGTCGGCGGCGGTCTGGAGGTAGGACAGCTCCAGCCGGCTCGGGGTGCGGACGCCGAGCAGGTTGGTGTTGCGGCCCACCACGGCGATCACCCGGGCGCCGCGACGGACCGGGATGGTCTCGGCCCGGACCGGGACGTCGTCGCGCCACTCCGGGTCGCCCTCGCGGACCAGCCTGCCGTCGGCGTAGGCGATGTCGAGGTGCGGCCGCTTGCCGGCCGGGACGAAGGTGCCGACGATGTCGTCGACGTACGCCGTGGGCCCGGTGGTGGGCCGCATCTGGCCCCCCGCCCAGAAGCCGGTGCCGTCCCGGTCCGGGAGCCACAGGATCAGGTCGGCGAAGCTGAGGTCGGCGATGATCTGCCAGTCCGCCTGCAGCAGCTGGAGCCAGGCGACGTCGTCGTCGTCGAGGTCCGTGTGGGCACGGACGAGCTCGATCAAGGTCGCCACGCAGGTCAGCGTAGGGGTGCATCGACAGCCCTTATGGGGAAGCACATCCTGCACGTCAAGACAAGACTGCCCTGGGGGTCGGAGACAGGGCATCCTTTGGCAGGATGGTCGTCATGCCCGGGCAGTACTGGAAGCAGGTAGCCGCTTCCGGGCTTGCCGTTCCTCAGGACCGGCCGCTCGGCGACCTCACCGCCGAGCTCACCCGCATGCTCGGGGACACCGATCCCGAGGCGCGCGACGGGACGGCCTACCCCACGCTGGCGACCTGGGTGGCCCGCGGGGTCTACGACGACCTGCTCTCCGGCCTCGGCGACGGGATGGCGGCCGGGCTCGGCGTGGGGCTGGGCGACAAGGACACCGACTCGGTCTTCCGTCGCAGCTTCTCCGCGCTGGTCCTCGGAGAGTGCATCGCCCGCGACAACCAGCGGCCGCTGGTGCCGGGCAGCAAGGTGCTGGAGTGGGGCGACCGGGTCGCGACCTGGCTGCTCCGCGAGCGCGACCTGCGCGGGTTCGTGCCCGGCAAGGGCTGGGCGCACGCCGTGGCCCATGGCGCGGACTCACTCGCCACGCTGGCGCAGTCGCCGCACGTCGCCGCGAACGAGCTGACCGTGGTCCTCGACGTCATCGCGGACCGCGTGCTACTTCCGGTCGACCGGCTGTTCACCAACGGCGAGCCGGACCGGCTGGCCGCCGCGACCATGGCGGTGCTGCGACGCAACATCGTGTCGCTCCGCGTGATCGAGCCCTGGATCGCCCGGCTGGCGGCCACCGCCGGTGCCCGGGCGTCGTACGACGACCGCGACCCGCACCTGAAGGGCGGCAACGCCGAGGCGTTCCTGCGGGCGCTGCACCTGCAGCTCGCGCTCGGCCCCAAGCCACCGGAGGTCCGCCCCGACCTGCTGCTGGTCATCGTGGACGCGCTGCGGGCCACCAACCCCCAGTACCTCCAGGCCGCAGGGCCACGCTGAGACCACTCCTGCAAGAGTGGGCAACATGACCGCCAACACCGAACGGCACAGCATCGAGGGTCACAGCGGCGCGCTCGCCGTGGCCGTCGCACGGGCGCACGGCGTCGAGACCATGTTCACGCTGTCCGGGGCCCACGTCTTCCCGATGTACGACGGGGCCGTGCAGGCCGACCCGCCGATGCGGCTCCTGGACGTCCGCCACGAGCAGACCGCGGCGTTCGCTGCCGAGGCCACCGGCAAGCTGACCAGGGTGCCCGGGCTGGCGGTGCTGACCGCGGGGCCGGGCGTCACCAACGGCATCAGCGCGATCGCGCAGGCACAGTTCGCCGGCTCACCGATGGTCGTGGTCGGCGGCCGGGCGCCGCAGAACCGCTGGGGCAGCGGGAGCCTCCAGGAGCTCGACCAGCCGCCCATCGTCGAGTCGGTCTCCAAGCTCGCCCGCACCATCCCCACCGCGGCGGACATCCTGACCGGCATGGACGACGCGTTCCTCGCCGCGCGCAGCCCGCATCGCGGGCCGGCGTTCGTCGACGTGCCGATGGACGAGTTCTTCAACTCCTCCTCGGGCCCGGCGCCGCAGCCGCCCGAGCGGCGGCGGACCGAGCCGGACGGCGACGCGCTGACGAAGATCGCAGGGTTGCTGGCCGAGGCCCGCCAGCCGGTGCTCATCATCGGCACGGACGTCTGGGCCGACGGTGCCGAGGAGGCCGCGCTGCGGTTCGTGCAGGACCTCGGGATCCCGACCCTCACCAACGGGATGGGCCGCGGCATCGTGCCCGGCGGCCACGAGCTGCTGGTGACCAAGGCGAGGAGCGTCGCGCTGGGCGGCGCCGACCTCGTGGTCGTGGTCGGGACGCCTCTGGACTTCCGGCTCGGGTACGGCGTGTTCGGCGGCAAGGCTGAGTCTGATTCTGGGGAGGGCTCCGCCCCCGCCCGGGTCGTGCACATCGCGGACTCCCCCGGCCAGGTCTCCACGCACGCCG
>JAWWPK010000243.1:0-5843 GCA_033854925.1 Nocardioidaceae bacterium
GAAGATGCTGTAGCCACCCGGCCCTACGACGAACGCCAGGATGATGAGGATGATCCCCCACAGAATCTGACCTCTGAACAACGAGACGATGCCCGCGATGCCGATGACGACAGCGAGCAGCCAGATCAGAAACATCAGTAACTCCCTTCCCACGAGCCGCCTGGTGGCGGATCGAACAAAGGGCTCAGTACCCCTCTTCGTCCGGAACGATGTGTACGGCGGCTTCCTCCGCCGAGGCGGCCGCTCCGTCGATTCCGACGTCGTCCGCGACCAGGTCCTTCTCGGTGTCCTCACCGAGGCCTTCGTCAAGATCGACCAGGCGGCCGGCGCGCTCGTCGCCGACCTCACCGTCGTCGAGGTCCTCGTCGTCGTCCCCCGTCGCGTCGTACGGATCGGCCTCGGGCTCCTCCTGGGCGACCCGCTGGTCGAGCGACTCGCCGGTGGCCTCCTCGTACGCCGTGTTGCCGAAGCCCTGACCGGTGGACCAGCGGTCGGGCGGCGCGGTGCCGCGGTCCAGCTCGTCCTCGACCTCCCCCTCCGGATCGTCGAGCGTGTCCTCGTTGGTCAGCTGGTCCTCGAAGTCGTTGTCGCTCACGCTGATCAAGGTAACCGGCGCGCCAACGCTGCGGTACCAGCCCACTCAGTCGATGACGAGGTCGGTGCCCTCGGCCGCGAGCAGCACGGCGCCGACGAGGGAGGCGCGCTCGCCGAGCTCGGAGGCGAGCACCGGGGTGAGTGCGACGGTGTCGAGCGCGTGCCGGCGCAGTCCGATCCGCGCGGACTCGAGCAGCAGCTCACCGGCGCGTGCCATGTCGCCGCCGACGACCACGATCTCGGGATTGAGCAGGTTGACGATGCTCGCCAGTCCCCAGCCCAGGTGCAGCCCGGCGTCCTCGAAGGCGCGCTGCGCCGAGACGTTGCCCACGCGTGCCGCGGCGACGACGCCGTCGAGGTCGGTGTCCGGCAGCTGGCCGGCCAGCATGGCCAGGACGTTGACGGTGGAGGTGTAGGCCTCGAGGCAGCCGCGGCTCCCGCACCGGCACAGGGGACCCTGCTCGTCGAGGGTGAGGTGGCCGATCTCGCCCGCCGTGCCGCCAGCGCCGTGGAACAGCTCGTTGCCGATGATGATCCCGGCACCCACACCGGAGGAGATCTTCACGAACACCGAGCTGCTGTGGCCGCGCCCCACCCCGCGGCGATGCTCGGCCAGGGCACCCAGGTTGGCGTCGTTCTCGACGTGGACGGGCGCGCCGAACATCTGCTCGGCCGCGGCACGGGCGTTGACGCCCTCCCAGCCGGGGAAGATCGCCGAGGAGCGGATGATCTCCGCGTTGACCGGCGCAGGCAGGCCGAGTCCGACATGGCGCAGCTCGCCCATGCCGTCCGACATCCGGCCGAGCATCGCGCCGGCCATGGCCAGCTCCTCGTCGTGGTCGGTCGTGGCGTCGAGGGCCACCCGCTCCTCGGCGAGCATCCGGCCGGCCAGGTCGCCGACCGCGACCGCGAGGTGGCTGTGACCGAAGTCGACGCCGGCCACGATCCCGGCGCCGCGGGCCAGCTGCACCGACGACCCGCGCCGGCCGCTGCCGGCCTCGGTGTCGACCAGACCCGCGCCGGCCAGCTCGCGGACGATGTTGGAGACCGTCGCCGGCGCCAGCCCGGTCGCCCGCGCGAGCTCGGCCTGGGTGAAGACACCCTCGGTGGCCGGGTCCGCGTCAACGCCCCTGAGGTCCCTCGGGTCGACCGCTCGATCGGTGCGTACGCCGCGGAGCACGTCGAGCACGCGGTGCTGGTTGGCCGCGCGCAGCGAGGCGGTCGACCCGGGAGAGGGGTCGGTGCGCGGAGGCGACGTCATGGCGGGAACTGTGCCCTCGGCTCCCGTTTGCGGTCAAGAGGTGGCGACAAACTGCCGTTGCAAGCCGATTTGGAAGATTTTGCGTTCAACTCTTGACGACAACGCTGTGACCGTCAACACTCCAACGTGAGATCACCGGACGGCTGGTCCGTCCGCACCTGTCGAGGAGAAACATGTCCATATCCCTGCACCGCGCCGCCGCCCTTGGCGTCGCCCTACTCATCGGCTCCGCCGGCCTCGCAGCCTGTGGATCCGACTCCAGCTCCGGCGGCTCCGGCGGCTCGGGCGGCTCCGGAGGCGGCAGCAACACCGACGTCACCGCCGCCTGCAGCCTGGACAGCCCGCCGACCAGCGGGGCTTCCGCGCCGGCCGACAGCTCGGGCGGCTCGGCCTCCGGCAAGGTCGGTGTCATCCTTCCGGACACCACGTCGTCGACCCGCTACGAGCTCTACGACAAGCCGCTGCTCACGAAGGCGCTCACCGATGCCGGCATCACCGCCGACGTCCAGAACGCCCAGGGCGACAAGAACAAGTTCGCCTCGATCGCCCAGAGCATGATCGGTGACGGTGACAAGGTCCTGATCATCGACTCCATCGACGCCGCATCCGGCGCCGGCGTCGAGGCCCTGGCGGACGCGGCCGGCGTGAAGGTCATCGACTACGACCGCGTGAACCTCGGTGGCAGCGCGCCGTACTACGTCTCCTTCGACAACGAGGACGTCGGCAAGCTGCAGGCGCAGACGCTGGTCGACTGCCTCGACGCGCAGGGCGTCAGCAACCCGAAGATCATCATGATGAACGGCGGCACGGACGTCGACAACAACGCGGTGCTGTTCCAGAAGGGCGCCCACGAGGTCTTCGACCCGCTGGTGTCGGCCGGCAAGCTGACGATCTCCCAGGAGGCCACCGTCAAGGGCTGGAAGGTCGAGAACGCCGCGCCGGCGTTCACCCAGGCGCTGACCGCCGCTGGCAGCGACGTCCAGGGTGTGCTCGCCGCGAACGACGACATCGCCAACGCTGTCATCGGTGTGCTGAAGAACGAAGGTGCCGACGGCAAGGTCGTCGTCACCGGTCAGGACTCCAGCGTCGAGGGACTGCAGAACATCATCAACGGCAAGCAGAGCATGACGATCTTCAAGAACGTCACGCTCGAGGCCGGTGCGGCCGCCGCGCTCGCGATCTCGATCATCTCCGGCACCGACCCGGCTCAGGCCGGGATCACGCTGTCGCCGTTCGAGGACCCGCAGGCACCCGACCACCAGCTCCAGGCGCTGCTGCTGCCCTCCGAAGTGATCACCCAGGCCAACGTCCAGGACGTCATCGACGCCGGGGCGCTCACGGCCGCCGACATCTGCTCAGGCATCGAGGACGCCTGCAGCACACTCGGCATCAAGTGACCGAGGCTCCCTGAGTCTCGTCTCCGCACGGCTGCGGCCGGGTGGGACTCGTCCCACCCGGCCGCACCGGGCTGCGCTCTACGATCACTCGAACAAGACCCGACCAATGGCGGTGACCCGTGGCTGACCCGATCCTGGAGATCTCGAAGCTGAACAAGAGCTTCGGCCCCGTTCACGTGCTCAAGGACGTGGACCTCAACATCTACCCCGGCGAGGTGACGGCGCTGGTCGGGGACAACGGCGCCGGCAAGTCGACCATCGTCAAGTGCATCGCCGGGATCAACACCATCGACAGCGGCGAGATCCGCTTCGAGGGCAAGCCGGTCACCATCATCGACCCGCGGGTCGCGACCGCGCTCGGCATCGAGTTCGTCTACCAGGACCTCGCGCTGGCCGACAACCTCGACATCACCCAGAACATGTTCCTCGGCCGCGAGCTCAGCCGTTACCGCGCCTTCCTCTCAGACGGGGAGATGGAGCGCCAGGCCCGCGCGACGCTGGCCAGCCTCTCGGTCCGAACCGTCTCCTCGGTCCGCCAGCTGGTCGCGAACCTGTCCGGCGGACAGCGCCAGACCGTGGCGATCGCGAAGGCAGTGCTCTGGAACTCGAAGGTCGTCTTCCTGGACGAGCCCACCGCGGCTCTTGGTGTCGCCCAGACCCGGCAGGTGCTCGACCTGGTCCGAAGGCTGGCTGACCAGGGTCGCGGCGTCGTGCTCATCTCGCACAACATGAACGACGTCATGGAGGTGGCCGACCGCGTGGCCGCGCTCTACCTCGGCCGGGTGGCCGCCGAGGTGCACACCAAGGACACGACCACGACCCAGATCGTCGAGCTGATCACCTCGGGTCGTAGCGGCGAGATCGGACTCGCGCAGACGGTCGCGAGCGAGAGCATCTGAGGGGCGCGACATGTCTTCCACCACTCCCGAGACCAACGTCGACGCCGACGCGCTCCCGAAGGAGCCGGACCAGGGCTTCGCGCTCGACATCGAGGAGCAGTCGATCGGCGACGCCTTCCGAGGCTGGGTCGGCAAGCTCCGCACCGGCAACCCCGGCGCGCTTCCCTCGGTGCTCGGCCTCATCGTCCTGGGCGTCATCTTCAGCCAGGTCAGCGGCCGGTTCCTGTCCGCACTGAACCTCGGCAACCTGCCCGGCCAGGGCGCCTACATCGCGGTCATCGCACTCGGACTGGTCTTCGTCCTCCTGCTGGGCGAGATCGACCTCTCCGCAGGCACCGCCGGCGGGACCTGCGCGGCGTTCGCCGCGGTGGCGGTGTTCAAGGGCAACCTCAACGACGGCCTGCCCGGGTTCCTCTACTGGGCGCTGGTCATCGGCATGGTCGGCGCGATCGTGCTCGCCGTCACGCTCAAGACCTATGCCGGCGCCGTCACCGTGGCCATCGGTCTGGTGCTCGTGCTCACGAACCTGACCCAGCACCTGGTCCCGGCGCTGATCTCTGCGATCTGCATCGGTGCCGCGATCGGCATCTTCAACGGCTGGCTTGTCGCCAAGGTCGGCATCCCGAGCTTCGTGGCCACGCTGGCCCTGTTCCTGGCCTGGCAGGGCGTGCTGCAGTTCGCCCTGAACGGCCAGCCGGTCAACACCTCCAACTACGAGCTCTGGTACAAGCTCACCTACGGCAACCTCAGCGTCGCCCAGAGCTGGATCTTCGTGATCGTCATCGTGGCGGGCTACGTGGGCTACACGCTGCTGCGGTCGGTCCGGGCCAAGTCGGCCCAGCTCGCCCATGAGTCGTTGAGCCTGGTCGTGGCGCGCGGTGGGGCACTGGCCGCAGTGGCGGTCGTGCTGACCTATCTGGCCTGCCGCGACCGCGGCACGTTCGCGGTCAAGCAGGGCATCCCGATCCCGGCGGCGATCGCGATCGTGCTCATGATCGGCTGCACCATCGCGCTGAGCAAGACCACCTGGGGCCGGCACCTCTACGCCACCGGCGGCAACGCGGAAGCCGCTCGGCGCGCCGGTATCGACGTCGTGCACATGAAGGTCACCGCCTTCACGCTCTGCTCGGCGTTCGGCGCCCTCGGCGGCGTGATGCTCGCGTCGTCGCAGTCCTCGGCCTCCCTGGACCTCGGCTCCGGCAACGTGCTGCTCTTCTCGGTGGCCGCCGCGGTCATCGGTGGCACGTCGCTCTTCGGTGGTCGGGGCCGCCCGCGGGACGCCATCCTCGGCGCGCTGGTCATCGCGATCATCCCGAACGGTCTGCTGCTCCGGCCCAGCCTCGGCGCCCAGTGGCAGTCGGTCATCACCGGCGTCGTCCTGCTGATCGCCGCTGCCGTCGACGCCATCTCGCGCCGCAGGGGCGCGCGGGGCTGACCTGGTCGACTTCCAGCGCGGGCTGCGGAGGTTTCGACACGCTCGGTCACGACCTCGTTCCTCGGTCGTGCTCGCTGCTCAACCACCATCGATCGCAGTCGCTGACGCGCCTGCGATCAGCGGCGGTCGTAGGTCGTGGTGCGCTCAACGACCGGGCGGCCGATGCCGGCGCCGATCTCGACGAGCTCCTCGACGGTCTTGGCCGAGCCGTGCTCCGAGCCGGCCATCCGGGAGATGGTCTCCTCCATCAGCGTGCC
>JAWWPK010000244.1:0-7910 GCA_033854925.1 Nocardioidaceae bacterium
CGCGACGTCGGGAACCTGCGGACCCAGCTGAGCGCGATCATGCTCCGCACCGACCCACCCCGGCTCGAGGACGCCCGCGAACAGCTGCGGCTTGCGGACCTGGAGCTGGAGTGGAGCCACGCCAACCCGGCCGAGCGCGCCCGCAACGGCGTGGTCAACGCGCAGGCGCTGCTGCTGGCAGGGGATCCGCAGGGTGCACACGGCAGGGCCCTCGCCGTCTTCGAGGCCTGCGGCGACCAGCTGGTCGGTGTGGAGGCCTTGATCCTGCTCGGGCAGATCGCCTGGGTCACCGGCGAGCGTGAGGACGCCCAGCAGTGGTATCGCCGGGCGATCGCGACGCTGACGGGCTACGGCGCCGACCGCGAGGCCGCGCAGGTGTGGTTCGAGATCGGCACCCTGGCCGCGCAGGCCGGTCTGGTCGCGGAGTCGGCGGATGCCTTCCAGAGGGCGGCGGCGTCCACGGGTCTGACCGCTCGGCTGCCGGTCATCAACACCCCGCCCGTGTCCTCGCCCCGTACGACGCCCGAATATGCGGCGGCCGGCCGGGTCCCGGTTATCAACACCCCGCCGGTGTCCTCGCCGCGCACCACGCCCTCTCAGGGCCCCACCGGCAGGGTCCCCGTCATCAACACCCCGCCGGTGTCCTCGCCACGCACCACGCCCTCACAGGGCCCTACCGGCCTCGCCTGACGGACGCAGAAGTCTCGCCACACCCGCGCTCACCAGGGGGCTGGTGTGGGATCATCGACGTTGCGTGAACTGCGGCCGTCGAGAGGTGGGTAGTCATGCCAGGCTACGGACCCGATGAGCGAGCCCTCTTCGAGGACGACGCCACCAAGCTGTACGAGGAGATCTGCCAGAAGGGCGGCGTCTCCTCCTCGGACTATCGCATCGCCGAGGACGGCGAGCTGCGCAACGCCTTCGACCTCCTCGTGGAGATGGGCCTGGTCGTCTTCGACAGCGAGCAGGACGGCTGGGCGCCCGAGGACCCGACCAGCGTCCAGTCCCGCGTCGTCTCGCCGCTGAGCCAGGAGGCGGCCAAGCTCCTCTCGGAGTCCTCGCAGTGGTCCTCGGCTTTCAGCAACCTCACCCAGAGCTGGCGGCGCGCGCCTCAGTCCTCGGCGCGTGGCCCGTTCACCTACCTGCGCGGCAGCGTCATCCAGACCGTGCTCGAGCAGCTCGTCGGCGAGTGCGAGGAGGAGATGCTCACCGCGCAGCCGCAGGCCGGCCGCGACCCGCGGTTCCTCGCGAAGGCCGCGCTCCGTGACATCGAGCTCCTCGAGCGCGGCGCCAAGATGCGCACGCTCTACCAGCACAGCGCCCGCCGCAGCTCGGTCACCCACAAGTACGTCTCCGCGGTCTCCGCTCGCGGTGCCGAGGTGCGCACCCTCGACGAGTTCTTCAACCGGATGATCCTGGTTGACCGCAGGGTCGCGGTGATCCCCTACGCCGAGGAGTTCGGCGTCGCGGTCGTGGTGCGGGAGCCGGCCGTGGTGGCCTACCTGGTCGATGTCTTCGAGCGATCCTGGGAGCGTGGCCGAGCCTTCACCAACCGCGAGACAACGCTGATGAAGGACATCGCCGCCGAGCAGCGCGCCATGACCATGCGAATGCTCATCGAGGGCCACAGCGACCCGGTCAGCTCCAAGCGGCTCGGCGTCAGCCCGCGGACCTACGCCGGCTACGTGGCCGACCTCAAGTCGGAGTACGACGCGGACACGCGGTTCCAGCTCGGCTACACCATGGGGCGGATGGGCATCTCCGGCCACGAGGGGATCGAGGACGATCCGGCGGAGTGACTACGGGCCCGAGACCCGTGCACTCCGCCGGAGTCCTCCACAGGCGTTCCGTGTTCGCCTGTGGAATGTCACGAGGGCAGCGACCTGACGGTCACTGCCCTCGTGCTGTTGAGACGGGCCTGGGGGGTAGGCACTGGGACCAGACAAGTGGGGGGAAAGTCGGGTCCTCGTCTCAAGTCTGTGGTGCTGTCAGAAGGGCCAGCTGGAGTCGCGGCTCTGCTGCACGACCGACGAGTCATCGTCGTCGGCGTGAGCCGGAATGGCAGTGGCGCCGATGAGGCCGGCGGACAGTGCCGCCGCGCCGATGACGACGGCGATCCTGCGCACGAAGTTCTTCATTGTTTCCCCACCTTGCTCATTATGGGAGCCCACGGAATGGCCCGCCTCCGCTAGTCTGTCGGCAGGGTCATGCAAGGCGTGAGCCACTTGATGCCTCACAAAGTTGCATTGCAAAAACATGCAGTTCGATGGTCCTTGACCAAGCGACGATCGGGCATGCCTGCAATTGGGTATTGACGCCTCGTGAGGCGTCAGGGACGCCTGTGGCACCGCCGTTGCGGCGTGCCCACGGACTCAACTGCATCAACTCGACAGGCTACGCCTGACAGCCGGAACATGGCTGGGTTTCGGAGACTCGGCGATGTCGACGCCGCCACCGGCCAGAAACGGGCTGCGACACGCCGAATGCAAAAAAATGTCAGAAATCTTTGACGGCTCCCACCCGCCCGGGTGGGAGCCGTCCGTCGCCGTGGCGACGCGCAGCGGAGGCGGCGGGATTTGAACCCGCGATGGGCTGTTGACCCAAACCCGCTTAGCAGGCGGGCGCCATAGACCGGACTAGGCGACGCCTCCGCGGAGCAGGCTACAAGGACGCCGCGAGCGCGTCGAAACCGCGGCTCACAGCGGGCGCAGCCCATGGCCCCGCTGCAGCCGGCCCTGCAGCTCGCGCACGAACTCGTCCTTGTCCACCGCGAGGACGCCGACCGGGATCGTGGTGGTCCGTCCGTCCCGCAGCCGCAGCTCGAGGCAGGCGACGTCGCGGCGGTACGCGGTGACCGCGTCCTCGACCTGGCTCCACCGTTCCTCCCTCACGCCCGCGCCGCGGACCAGCCGCACCCGGTATCCGTCGTCGGTGCAGCGGAGCACCCAGGCCCGGTTCCGCAACCACCAGGCGAAGCCGGCGGCGGCCAGCACACAGCCGAGCACCACCGCGACCAGGAGGTCCGGCGGAAGACCGGTGAGCGCGACCACCGTCGTACCGACGAACAGCAGCAGTGCGAGCCCGACCAGGGCCAGCCCTAGCAGCCGGGCGACGAAGGCCGGCGCCAGCCGGTAGTCGACGGGCTCGCTCACGATCACACGGGTGATTGAACAGGGGACGGTCTCAGCACCCAAACGCGGGGTTGTGGGAGGCAGTGACCTGGGTCACACTCAATACTCCCCGGCCTGAGGAGGCCGCCCGATGCCGACCGTCCCCCCTGGCCTACCGGCCGCGCTGCAGTCACTCGACCAAGCCCTTGACGCGCCGCGGCGGCCCGGGATCCCGCTCGGCAACTGGCGCTGGCTGGTCCGGCAGCGGATGGCCGGCGTGCGGGACGCCCTGGTCGGCGAGGCCGCCGGGTCCGACGACGGGTGGCTGGCGGCACGGGGCGGCTCCGCGTTCCGCGAGCGCAACGCGCTGCTGTCCCGGCTCAGCACCCTCGGCCCGCAGATCCTGGAGACCCCCGACGTCGAGGCGACCCGGATCGAGCTGAAGCGGCTGGTCATGGACGTGCAGCGCCACGTGCAGCGCGTCAACGACCTGGCCTACGACGAGGTCGAGCTCGAGCTGGGCGGCTCCGAGTAACCGCAGCGCGCTTCTCCTAGGCTGTGCCGGTGGTGCCGGTACGCCGGCGCGCACGGAGGGGTGCCGGAGTGGCCGATCGGAACCGCCTTGAAAGCGGTCGCTGGCAGAGATGTCAGCCGCGGGTTCGAATCCCGCCCCCTCTGCTGTAGTCATGGTCGCGACGAAGGTCAGTCCTCGAGGACGAGCTCCAGCAGCACGTCGCCCTCCTGGACGACGTCCGCCGGCGCGATCTTCACCGCCCGGACGGTGCCGTCGTCCTCGGCGATGACCGGGATCTCCATCTTCATGGACTCGAGGAGGATCACGACGTCGCCGGCCGTGACCTTGTCGCCGGGCTCGACGGCCACGCTCATCACGTTGGCCACCATCTCCGCCACGATCTCGGACACGCGCTCCCTGGCCATGCGTCGAACCTAGTACCTCGACTCAGGTCACAGGAGCGCAGCCGTGCGCGGAGGCTCCGGGCGGACCGCGCCGGCCTCCTCGAGCCGGCGACCACCCAGCCCGCGGGAGCCTGTCAGGGCCAGGTCGGCCCGGATGACGGCGTAGCCGATCACCAGGCCGACGACCAGTCCGTAGAGCACCGAGAGACCACACTCGAGCAGCGAGATCGCCGGGTTCACCAGGGCGCTGGCGACGGGAGCGGTCGCGGCGACACCAAAGGCGCACAACCACCAGCCCTGCCGACGGCGGGCGCGCATGTGGCAGCCCCAGACCAGGGCGGGGACGCCGAGGACCGTCTCGATCGGACGCGGGAAGGCACCGAGGTGGTCGCGGCTCCAGCGGACGCCGCTGAGCAGGTGGTCGACCAGGTCCTGCGAGCCGTAGCGGCGCAGCATCTCGGCGTACAGCAGGGTGACCGCGAGCACCACACCCCCGATCGCAACGACGACCAGGCCCCGGCGGCCCAGGCCGTGCAGGCCGGCCCCGAGCCGGTAGACGACGCCGAAGGCGCCGACCATCGCCACACCCAGGGTGACGTACTCGAACCGCGCCACCGAGACGACCGGGTCGAAGCCGATCGTGGCCATCGCACCGATGGCGGCGACCAGCACGGCGACCACGCACTCGCGGGCCGCGCGCACGAACTGCACGGCAGGCTTGGTCGCCATCACGGCCAGCACGGCCGAGACGACACAGGTCATCACCGCGGCGCCGGTGCGCAGGTAGTCCTGGTCGAGCAGCAGCGCGGCGACGCCCAGCGCCAGGGTCAGGGCGCCGAAGATGACCGGACGACCGCCGGTCCGGGCCGCCAGCCCCCAGGAGTACGCCGTCACGACAGCGACCGCGCCGACGCCGTCCAGCCAAGGCGGGCCGGCCGGGATCAGCGCAGCCACCAGGGCCGCCAGGCCACCCGCGACCACCAGCAGCCACAGCGCCACGAGCAGCCGGCTCTGGACCGGAGCGTCGTCGGGGGCGCTCCTGATCGGCTCGGGCGTCGCACCCGGCACGATCTCCTGGCCGCGGCTCGCGGGCACCGGATCGGGGGCCGGCGTCGGGACGGGAGCCGGGTCGGCCGACCGGACCTTGACCCGCTCGTGGCGCGTGGCGCGTCGTCGAGGGGCGGTCCTTGGCACGACAGGACAGGTTACAGAGCAGGTGAAGGAAGCCGCCTGTTGGCGAGCGAGGGGTTGGTCCGCCGGGCCTCCTCCAGGACGCTGCGGTCCAGGGTGGCCCGCAGCACGCCCGCGTCCTCGCCGGCCTCGGCGAGGACGTCGCCGAACGGGTCCACGACCAGCGAGTGGCCGGTGTAGCGCGGCCCTGGCTGCCCGGCCGCGACCACGAAGACGGTGTTCTCGATCGCCCGTGCCAGCACCAGCGTGCGCCAGTGCTCGACCTTCCGTGGGCCGGCCACCCACGCCGAAGGGACGACGAGCACCTCGGCACCGTGGTCGACGAGCAGCCGCGCCAGCTCAGGGAAGCGGAGGTCGTAACAGGTCATCAGCCCGACCCCGAACCCGGCGACGTCGACGACCACGGGCGTGAGCGGGCCGGCGTGCAACGCGTCGGACTCCTTGTAGCCGAACGAGTCGTAGAGATGGATCTTCCGGTACGACGCGGTGGCCGCGCCGCGCGCCAGCAGGGTGTTGTAGGGGCGCGCCGGGTCCTCGGAGATCTCGAACATCCCGGCGACCACGGTCGTGTTGTGCTCGGCGGCGACCGCGGCCAGCTCGGTCGCGAACGCGCCGTCGAGGGCCTCGGCGTACGGGCTGACGTCCGAGCCGGCCTCCCCGAAGTCGCGGGCGAAGGCCTCCGGCAGCACCACGAGGTCGCTGTCGGAGGGCACCAGGTCGTGCAGGCTCGCGCGGTTGTCGGCCGGGTCGAGCCCGGACGCCGCCTGGACGACTGTGACCGACAGCATGCTCATGCCATCCAGCCTGCCAGTCAGACTGGGGCCATGGCGATCGGGTCAGCGTTCAGCGCGGTGGTGCTGGCCGGCGGGGTGGCGGCCCGGCTCGACGGTGTCGACAAGGCGTCGGTCGAGCTGCACGGCCGGACCCTGCTCACGTGGGCGCTGGACTCCGTGGTCGACGCGGCCGAGGTCGTGGTCGTCGGCGACCCGGTGCCGACCCACCGGCCGGTCACGTTCACCCGCGAGGACCCGCGGCACGGGGGGCCGGTGGCAGCGCTGCTCACCGGGCGCGACGCGCTGCTCGACCCGCGCGGGACGGTCGCGGTGCTGGCCTGCGACATGCCGTTCCTGACCGCGCAGACCTTCCAGCGGCTCCGGGACGCGGCGGTCGGCCACGACGGCGCTGTGCTGGCCGGCCCGGACGGCCGCCGTCAGCTCGCCATGGTGCTCGACGTGGCACGACTGGACGCCGTACGACCGAGCATCGAGGAGCAGCACAACCTGGCGCTGCACCGGCTGCTGGCCTCCCTCGACCTCACCGAAGTGGCGGCAGAGGGACGCGAGCACCGCGACGTCGACACCTGGGCCGACGTCAGGGACCTCACGTCGTGACTCAGGTCGTTTTTCAGCACATGTCACTTGCGAGACGCGGGTAGGCGCGTAAGTCTGAAGCCGTGAACCTCCACGACTGGATCGACGAGCTGAGCGACGTCCTCGATCTCGAGGACGTGGAGGTCGACGAGGGGCTGCTCGGCGACATCACCAAGCTCGCCGCCCACAACGTCGAGCGGCTGGCCGCACCGGTGACGGCCTACCTCCTCGGCTACGCCGCCGCAGCCCACCGTGCCGACCCCGACAAGGTCGAGGTGCTCGCGGCCCGAGCCCAGGAGCTCGCCGAGGGCTGGGACCGTCCGGCCGACGCCCCGGACCCCGACGACGTGAACGACCCGATCCCTGACGACCGGTCGGTGGACCACACCGGCGAGGTGTACGTCGACGACCGGGCCGACGTGCTCGTCGAAGAAGAAGTGTGACGCCCGCCTGATGCGCGCCGTCCTCGCCGACGGGGCCGGTGGTCCCGAGGTCCTGGTCGTGCGTGACCTCCCTGACCCCGAGCCCGGTCCGGGTGAGGTGGTGCTGGCGGTGGCCGCGGCAGCGCTAAACCGGGCCGACCTGCTGCAGCGGCAGGGCTTCTACCCACCCCCGCCGGGGGCGTCCGACGTGCTCGGCATGGAGTGCAGCGGCACCGTCTCCGCGCTCGGCGACGGTGTCGAGGGCTGGGCAGTCGGCGACCAGGCCTGCGCGCTGCTGTCGGCCGGTGCCTACGCCACCCACGTCGCCGTCCCGGCGGGTCAGCTGATGCCGGTGCCCGAGGGTGTCGAGCTGGTTGCAGCTGCGGCGCTGCCCGAGGTCGCGTGCACGGTCTGGTCGAACCTGTTCATGATCGCGGCACTGCAGCGCGACGAGGTGCTGCTCGTGCACGGTGGCGCCGGCGGTATAGGCAGCTTCGCGATCCAGCTGGCGACCCAGCTCGGCGCGCGGGTCCTCACCACCGCCGGCACCGCCGAGAAGCGCGCCTTCTGCCTCAGCCTCGGTGCCGACGTGGCCATCGACTACCGCGTCGAGGACTTCGTCGAGGTGGTCAAGGAGCAGACCGGCGGAGCCGGCGCGAACGTCATCCTCGACAACATGGGTGCGTCGTATCTCGAGCGGAACGTCGCCGCGCTGGCGACCGAGGGCCGGCTGGTCGTCATCGGGATGCAGGGCGGCGTCAGGGGCGAGCTGGACCTCAGCGCGCTGATGCGCAAGCGCGGCGCGATCATCGCGACCACGCTGCGGGCCCGCCCCGCCGAGGAGAAGGCCGCCATCTGCGCATCCGTGGTCGAGCACGTCTGGCCCCTGGTCGCCGACG
>JAWWPK010000245.1:0-2582 GCA_033854925.1 Nocardioidaceae bacterium
TTCTGCTTCTTGAGCACGTCGACCGCGGCAGCCAGCTGGTCCTTGTCCAGGGCGTACGGGTCCTTGACCCCGAGGTCCGGCTTGGTGTTCATCAGGTAGAGCGCAGCGTCGGCGATGTAGATCGGCGAGTCGTACGCCGTCACCTTGCCGGCGTACTTCGACGAGTCGTCGAAGACCGCGGACCACGAGGTCGGCGCCGGGCTGACCTTCTCGGTGTTGTACATCAGCAGGTTCGCGCCCCAGCCGTGCGGGACGCCGTACATCTGGCCGTCGACGGAGTTGTAGCCCTGGTCCTTGAGGAACGGCGACAGGTCCGCGAAGTTGGTGATCAGGTCGGTGTTGACCGGCGCCACGTCGCCGGCCGCGATCAACCGCAGGGTCGCGTCGCCGGAGGCCGACACCACGTCGTACTCACCGGTCTTCATCAGCTGCACGGCCTCGTCGGAGGTCGCGAAGTACTTGACGTTGGCCTGGCAGCCGGACGCCTGCTCGAACGGCGTGACCCAGTCGATGGTCTTGTCGGTCGAGCCGTCCTCGGCGTAGCCCGGCCAGGCCAGGATGTTGACCTGCCCCTCCATGTCGCCGAGCGACTGCTGCATCGGGACGTCGGGCGGCGTGAACCCCTTCGAGCCCGGGGTGCCGGTGCTCTTGCCGTCGCCGCCGGAGTCGGTTCCGCACGCGGCCACCCCCAGCAGCAGTACGGCGCCGGCCAGGGCCGTCAGTCCCTTGGTCGTCGTTCTCCTCATGATTCCTCCTCAGGTGATGGCGCCAGGGCCACCAGGTGGTCGCGTCGCCACGAGAGCACGACACGTTGGTGGCGACGCTCGAGCGCGACGTCGATGGAGCGATCCGAGTTCTGGTGCGCCACGGTCAGGCGCGCGCCGGCGTCCAGCTCCACGACGGAGTGCGTGCTGGCGCCGAGGTAGACGACCTCCTGCACCACGCCGGGCGCCAGGCAGGTCTCCGCGTCAGCCGGTGGTGCGTCGGTCTCGGCGTGCATGACCAGCTTCTCGGGCCGGATCACGAACGTCCCGGCCTCGCCGACGAGCTCCTTGGCGACTGCGCCCTCGAGCAGGTTCGAGGTGCCGACGAACCCCGCCACGAACGCGGAGGCCGGTGCCTCGTAGAGCTCGAACGGCGTCGCGAGCTGCTGGATGCGCCCCTCGTTGAAGACCGCGATGCGGTCGCTCATCGTGAGCGCCTCCTCCTGGTCATGGGTGACGAAGACGAAGGTGATGCCGACCTCGCGCTGGATCTCCTTGAGCTCGACCTGCATCTCGCGGCGCAGCTTGAGGTCGAGGGCGCCCAGCGGCTCGTCGAGGAGCAGCACCTTGGGCCGGTTCACGAGCGCCCGCGCCAGGGCGACGCGCTGCCGCTGCCCGCCCGAGAGCTGGTGCGGCCGCCGTGCCCCGTACCCCTCGAGCCGGACGGTCGCGAGCGCCTCGTCGGCCCGCTTGCGCCGCTCGGCCTTGGCGACCCCCGTGACCCGCAGGCCGTACTCCACGTTCTGGAGCACGCTCATGTGCGGGAAGATCGCGTAGTCCTGGAAGACGGTGTTCACGTCCCGGTCGTACGGCGCGCGGTTGGTCACGTCGTCGTCGCCGAGCCTGATGGTCCCGGCGGTCGGCGGCTCGAAGCCCGCGATCAGCCGCAGCACGGTGGTCTTGCCGGACCCGGACGGACCCAGCATCGAGAAGAACTCCCCGTCCTGGATGTCGAGGTCCAGCTCGTCGACGGCACGCACCTGGTCGTAGTGCTTGCTCAACCCCCGCACCGAGATCGCGGGCGCCCCGGCATCGACCATGGAGGGCAACCTAGTGACGTCTGGCTACGAGTTCCAGCACCGTTTCGACACGAGGACGACGGTTCACGCTGCGGTAGCATCCGTGAAACGCGGATTCCGTGTCGCACGTAGGTGTCAGGCCAGAGCGGCTCGGACCCTCTCCAGGGCAGCGTCGAGGGCTCCGGGGTGGGCGAGCTCGAGTGCTTGGGCGGGGTCGAGCTCGTGGGTCCCGGTGGCGTCCACGAGCCTTTGGAGCCCGTGCGGACTTCGCCACAGGTAGCGGGCCAGGCTGAGCTGCTTGCAGCGATAGGCGAGATGCGTCTTGGCCCGGTGGTGTCGACGGCCCAGAGGAGCCGCGTTGTGGTCCCCGGTCTGACCGGGTGGTCCGTTGGCGTCGAAGGGGTCGGGGTGGTCCATGTCGGTCTTGCGGCTGATCGTCCTGGCATGTGGGAAGACGTCGCCCACGCAGCGCAGGCGGGTGCGGTCCTTGACCGACTCGGGGTGTTCGTAGCCGTTGACCGAAACGCTGGTGGCCAGGTCGATGACCGGAGCGAGAGTGACGCGGGCGTGGCCGAGGAGCCCGGTGAGCTCGGTGGTGAGCATCGGCCCGAGCTCCTCGACGCGTGCCACCGCGTCGGCGCCTTCGAGCGCTGCCTGATGGAGGTGGACGTGCACGACCGCCTGGCGGGTCTTCGCCCCGCGGCCACGCGGCTCGACCTCACCGGCCAGCAGGGCCAGGACGTCCTCGGGATGGGCGAGCCAGCCCAGCGCGACCGAGCGGAGCTCGTCGCGGGTGCAG
>JAWWPK010000246.1:0-9705 GCA_033854925.1 Nocardioidaceae bacterium
CGTTCTCATCGGAGCGGCTGGTTCTCGCCGTGCGTTACGTCGAGCTGCTGGCCACCGCCGGCGTCGAGCGCGGACTGATCGGTCCGCGGGAGGCCCCGAGGCTCTGGGACCGGCATGTGCTCAACTGCCTGGCCGTCGCGTCCCTGGTGGCCGAGGGTGCCACCGTCGCGGACCTGGGTTCGGGTGCCGGCCTGCCGGGGCTGGTCCTGGCCATTGGTCGTCCAGACCTGACGGTCACCCTGGTCGAGCCGCTGCAGCGACGCACGAGCTTTCTCGACGAGGTGATCGGCGAGCTCGGGCTCGAGGACGTGCGGGTGGTCCGGGGCCGGGCCGAGGAGCTGCACGGGCAGGCGGTCTTCGACGTGGTCACCGCGCGCGCCCTGGCGCCGTTGAGCCGGCTGCTGGGCTGGGGGATGCCGCTGGTGTCGGCCGCCGGCGTGCTGCTCGCCATGAAGGGGAGCTCCGCGGCGGACGAGATCGCGGCGGCAGCGGAACCCCTGCGAGACCTGGGCTGCGCGGCACCGGAAGTACTCCATGTGGCTGGGACGGACGGATCGTCCACAGCCACCGTGGTCAGGGTGGCCCACGCCGAACCGACGCGGCTAGGGTGACGACTTGAGCTCGGCCGGAAGGGATGTTGGGTGACGGAGGAATCTGCTCCAGCCGAGGAGGCTCGGCGGGAGTTATCCACCGAGCAAGACGCACCGGATGAGCGCGGCCTTCCACAGGAACCGCCCACTTCTCCACAGGCGGGGCATGACTCAGAGGGGCTCGTTTCACGTGAAACAACCGACGCGTCGCCGGCCAGTTTCCTGCGCGTGCGGGACCTCAGCGAGGTGAGCCCGTCGCTGGCAGACCCGTACGGCGCCGAGCCCACGCCGCTCGCGCAGGCGGCCGAGCACATGCTCCTGGCAAGGCAGGGAGCCCGGACGAGGCAGCCGCTGGCGCGTCCAGAGGCGACCAGAGTCCTCGTTGTCGCCAATCAGAAGGGCGGGGTGGGCAAGACCACTTCGACCGTGAACGTTGCCGCGGCGCTCGCCCAGTTCGGTCAGCGGGTGCTCGTGATCGACCTGGACCCCCAAGGCAACGCGTCCACGGCGCTCGCGGTCGAGCACCACCGCGGCACCCCGTCGAGCTACGACATGCTGGTGGAGGGGACGCCCCTGGCCGACGTGATCACCACGTGCCCGGACGTCGAGCACCTGTACGTCGTCCCGGCGACCATCGACCTGGCCGGCGCCGAGATCGAGCTGGTCAGCGTGGTGGCCCGCGAGCAGCGGCTGCACAAGGTGCTGCACGCCGACTCCCGGATCAGCACCGAGCCCGTGGAGACAGCGGGGGAGGACAGGTTCGACTTCGTCTTCATCGACTGCCCACCCTCGTTGGGGCTGCTCACCATCAACGCTCTGGTCGCCGGCCAGGAGATGCTGATCCCGATCCAGGCCGAGTACTACGCGCTCGAGGGACTCGGTCAGCTGCTCTCCACCGTGGACATGGTCCGGGCCCATCTCAACCCCCACCTCGCGATCGCGGCCATCCTCGTCACGATGTACGACGCCCGAACCCGGCTGGCGGCAGGGGTCGCGGAAGAAGTCCGTGCGCACTTCGGTGACCAGGTGCTCAGGACCTACATCCCGCGCTCCGTGCGGGTCTCCGAGGCGCCGTCCTACAGCCAGACGGTGATGACCTACGACCCGGGCTCGCCGGGCGCGATGAGCTACCTCGACGCCGCCCGCGAGCTCGCGGAGAAGGGGCTGCGGCCCAAGGAAGGACAGCCAGAGTGATCACCCCACGAAACCGCGCGACGGGGGCGCTACGCGCGGAGGTCGCCCGCTTCCGCGGGGACCCCGGAAAGCATGAATAGTCCGCGGGCGCAGCGCCGGGGCCTGGGCCGCGGCCTCGGCTCACTCATCCCCACCAGCTCGCCGGTCGCCGAGGAACCCACCGACACGCCCGACCCCGGGGGTGGGCAGACCGGCACGGTCGCCGACGTCGGGCCGGAGCTGGCACCCGTCGAGGGCGCGTCCTACGCCGAGCTGCCGATCGAGGCGATCCGCCCGAACGCCGCCCAGCCCAGGCAGGCCTTCGACGAGGAGGCGATGACCGAGCTGGTGCACTCGATCCGCGAGGTCGGTCTGCTGCAGCCCGTCGTCGTGCGCCGCACCGGCGCGGACACCTACGAGCTGGTCATGGGGGAGCGGCGGCTGCGCGCCTCGCAGCAGGCCGGGCTGACCACCATCCCGGCGATCATTCGCGACACCGATGACACCGCCATGCTCCGTGACGCGCTGCTCGAGAACCTGCACCGCTCGCAGCTGAACCCGCTGGAGGAGGCCTCTGCCTACCAGCAGCTGCTCGAAGACTTCGGCTGCACCCACGACGAGCTGGCCGCGCGGATCGGCCGGTCCCGGCCCCAGATCAGCAACACGATCCGGCTCCTCAAGCTCGGACCGGCCGTGCAGCGCAAGGTCGCGGCCGGCGTCCTGTCGGCCGGCCATGCCCGGTCGCTGCTGGCCGTCGAGGACCCCGACCTCCAGGACCGGCTGGCCACCCGGGTGATCGCCGAGGGCATCAGCGTCCGCGGCCTGGAGGAGATCGTCGCGGTCGGTGAGACAGGCACGACGGGCGTACGCCGAGTGGCTCGGGCGAAGCCGACGGCACCGGGCCTGGCCGAGCTCGCCAACCGGCTCTCGGACCGGTTCGAGACCAGGGTCAAGGTCGACCTCGGCCGGAGCAAGGGCCGGATCAGCGTGGAGTTCGCGAGCCTCGACGACCTGCGCCGGATCGTCGACATCATGGATCCCCGGAACCGGGACGACCGCCCGATCTGACGGCTCACGGGGTCAACACGTCGCTGACCTGCACAAACGCGGAGCATCGGTGTCGACTTGTCAGTTTGTCGACAAAGCGACATATCGCTAGATCAACTTGCCGAGCGGCCCTTGGCGGCTCGCCTCGCCGCTCGATCCGCCTTTTCGGCCGCGTCCAGCTCCGCCGCCTCCGCGAGGGTCGGGGCGGTGCCGCCGTACCGCCGCGGGAGCCACCAGCAGCCCTCCGGCTGCTCGGCCGCTGGGTAGGACCTGATCGCCTCGTCGAGCATCGACGACATCACCTGGTGCAGCTCCGCGGTCTCGGCGGCCGGGTCATCGCCGGTCGGCTGCAGGGGCGTCCCGACACTGATCGTGATCGTCTTGCCCCGGGAGAAGTCACGGGGGTGGTCCTTGGTCATCATCCGCTGGGTCCCCCAGAGGATCACCGGGAGCACCGGCACGCCGGCCTCCGCCGCGATCCGCACAGCGCCGGTCTTGAACTCCTTGAGCTCCAGGGCCCGGGAGATGGTGGCCTCGGGGAAGATGCCCACGGCCTCGCCGGCCCGCAGGTAGTCGGTCGCGGTCCGCAGCGATGCCTCGCCATCCGCACGGTCCACCTCGATGTGGTGCATCGAGCGCATCAGCGGACCTGACCACCGATGGTCGAAGAGCTCGCGCTTGGCCATGAACCGGACCCGTCGGCCCGACGGGTTGGCCGCCAGGCCGCCGTAGACGAAGTCGACGTAGCCGATGTGGTTGACGGCCAGCAGCACGCCGCCCCGGCGGGGCACATGGTCCGCCCCGGTGATCCGGATCTTCTGACCCAGGATCCGGAAGCTGGTCTTGGCGCTGAGGATGATCGGCGGGTAGGTGAGGTCACGCACGTGTCAAGGAACCTTGTCTCATGAGAGGTCGCTGCTCGGGCCGTCGTAGCCCCGCGGGCCGAGCTCCTGGGCGGGCGCGTAGGAGTCGAAGGTGGCGCGCAGCTCGAGCTCCGCCCCGATCACGCCGGCCAGCCGGCGCACTCCCTCGCGGATCCGCTCGGGCGTCGGATAGCAGTAGGACAGCCGCATGGCACTGGAGCCGAAACCGTCGGCGAAGAACGCCGTACCGGGCACGTAGGCGACCCGGGCGGTCACCGCGCGCGGCAGCATCGCCTTGGCATCGACCCCCGGCGGCAGGGTGAGCCAGACGTAGAAGCCGCCGTCGGGGACGTTCCACCGGCAGGACGCCGGCATCAGGTCCTGCAGCGCGTCGACCATGGCGTCGCGGCGCTCGCGGTACATCTCGCGAAACTGCTTGATCTGTCCCTGCCAGTCGTGGGTGGAGAGGTACGCCGAGACCGCCATCTGCGAGAACTGCGGCGGGCACAGGGTCGCCGACTCCTGGGCCAGGACCAGCTTCTCGCGCACCGTGTGCGGCGCCAGGGCCCAGCCGACCCGGAAGCCGGGGGCGAAGGTCTTCGAGAACGAACCGAGGTAGATGACGCCCTCCGCCTCGTCGGCGCGCAGCGACCGCATCGGCTCGCCATCGAAGCCGAGCAGGCCGTAGGGGTTGTCCTCGAGGATCAGGATGTCCTCGCGCCGGCAGATCTCCAAGATCTCGGGACGCCGCGCCGCCGAGAGCGTCACTCCGGCCGGGTTGTGGAAGTTCGGGATCGTGTAGAGGAACTTGATCTTCTTGCCGGCCGCGCGCGTCGCGGTGATCGCCTGTTGAAGGGCCTCGGGCATCAGCCCCTGCGCGTCCATCTCGGCGTGCACGACATCGCACTGGTAGGCCTTGAACACCCCGAGCGCGCCGACGTACGACGGCGCCTCGCAGATCACGACGTCCCCTGGGTCGCAGAAGACCCGGGTCACGAGGTCGACGGCCTGCTGCGAGCCCACCGTGACGACCACGTCGTCGGGGTGCGCCTCGATGCCCTCGAGCCGCATCACCTCGGTGATCTGCTCACGGAGCTCGGGCACGCCCTGGCCGGAGCCGTACTGCATCGCCTCCGGGCCGTGGTGCGCTACCAGGTCGCTGATCGCGCGGCCGACCACGTCGAGGGGGAGGCCGGAGATGTTGGGCATCCCGCCCGCGAGCGAGACCACCTCCGGTCGTGACGCCACCGCGAAGAGGGCCCGGATCTCGGAGGCGGTCATCCCGGCCGTGCGCGCGGCGTAGCGGTCGACATATGGGTCGAGGCGGTGCTGCGGGCGCGACGGCGTGCTCTCCATGGTGGTCCTAGTGTGAAGGATCGTCGACAGCGACGGCACAGCGATTGGCCACGACTCGGTCACATGCCGTGACAGCGGGCCTACTCTGGACGCATGTCCCGGAAGGTCGTGCGGCTCACGGTCGACCACCTCGCCCAGCTCGAGGGGCCGTGCCGCACCTGCCTGTTCTGGCAGCTCGACCCGGTCTCCCGGGACCGGGTCTGCGACGGTGACGCGGCCACCGAGAAGGAGGCATGGGTCTCCCAGGTGCTGCGCGACTGGGGCTCGTGCGGCCGGGTGATGCTCGTGGACGACCAGCCGGTCGGCTACCTCATCTACGCGCCCGAGGCGTTCGTGCCCGGAGCGGGCGCGTTCCCGACCGCGCCGGTCTCACCCGACGCGGTGCTGCTGACCAACGTGTGGGTTCATCCGCAGTACGCCGGCGGCGGGCTCGGCCGGATGCTCATCCAGGGCATGGCGCGCGACCTGATCAAGCGCGGCGGCATCAGGGCCGTCGAGGCCTTCGGTGACACTCGCGGCCCGGGTCGGCGGGGCAGCTGCGTGGTGCCCTCGGACTTCCTGGGCAGCGTGGGCTTCAAGACGCAGCGCGCGCACGGTGCCACCCCGCGGATGCGGATGGACCTCCGCGCCGCCCTCTCCCTCAAGGACGAGGTGGAGGCTGCGCTGGAGCGCCTGGTGGGAGCCGTGCGCGTCCGGCCGGCGAAGGCCCATCCAGCTGAGGGCCGGATGGGCCGTTCAGACCTGAACTGAAAATGGCCACTGGGACCTGACGGGTCGTGGTCAGGTCCCAGCATCGGCTGCGGGGGTTTCGACGCGCCCGTCGCGGCTTCGTTCCTCAGCCGCGGGGCTCGCTCAACCTGCTTCGCCCACGTTGACCGCTCGTGCCTCGCGGTCAACTGCTCAGTTGATGTAGTCGGACAGCTCGTTGAGCAGCGCCTGCTTGGGGCGGGCACCGACGATCGACTTCACGACCTCGCCGTCCTTGTACAGGTTGATGGTCGGGATGCCGGTGACGCGGTAGGAAGACGGGGTCACGGGGTTCTCGTCGACGTTCATCTTCAGGAAGGTGATCTTGTCGCCGTGCTGGCCGGCGATCTCGTCGAGGATCGGCGAGACCTGCTTGCAGGGGCCGCACCACTCCGCCCAGAAGTCCACGAGGACGGGCTTGTCGGACTTGAGGACCTGCGCGTCGAACTCGGCGTCGGTCACGGACTCGATGAGAGCCACGAGGGTTCACCTTTCTCAGGAAGAGCCGACCCCGAACCGGGTCGACGAGCTCTAGGCCTGCCTAAGTCAACCGCACGCCGTGGGGGAATGTTCCCGCACCGCGCCGCGGTCCTCGTTCCTCAGAGGGCTGAGATCAAGCGCCGGCGATCTGGGCTGCCTCGACGACCACTTCGGCGTCGGCCCGCTCCTGCGCCTCGGCTGGGTCCGCGACGTCCGCCAGCTCCGCGAGGTAGCGCTCGGCGTCGAGCGCGGCGGCGCAGCCGGTGCCGGCCGCTGTGACCGCCTGGCGGTAGTGGTGGTCGACCAGGTCGCCGGCGGCGAAGACGCCGGTCAGGTTGGTCCGGGTGGAGGGGTGCTCGACGAGGACGTAGCCGTTGTCGTCGAGGTCAACCTGACCAGTGAGCAGCTCGGAGCGGGGGTCGTGCCCGATCGCGATGAACAGGCCGGTGGCGTCCAGGGCGTTGGTCTCGCCGGTCACGGTGTCCTCGAGGGTGAGCGACTCGAGCCGGTCGTCGCCGTTGATCGACTGGACCGTGGAGTTCCAGATGATCTCGAGCTTGGGGTCGGCGAAGGCCCGGTCCTGCATGATCTTGGAGGCGCGGAGCTCGTCGCGGCGCACGATCATGGTGACCTTGGAGCCGAAGCGGGTCAGGAACGTCGCCTCCTCGACCGCGGAGTCGCCGCCGCCCACGACGGCGATGTGCTGCTCACGGAAGAAGAAGCCGTCACAGGTGGCACACCACGAGACGCCACGGCCGGAGAGCGCCTCCTCGTTGGGCAGGTCCAGCCTCCGGTAGCCGGAGCCCATCGCGAGGATCACGGCCCTCGCGGTGTAGGTCTCGGTGTGGGTCTTCACGATCTTCACGTCGCCGGTGAGATCGACCTCGATCACGTCGTCGGCAATCAGCTCGGCGCCGAAGCGCTCGGCCTGGGAGCGCATCTCGTCCATCAGCGCAGGGCCCATGATGCCGTCGCGGAAACCGGGGAAGTTCTCGACCTCCGTGGTGTTCATCAGCGCCCCGCCGGCGGTCACCGACCCCTCGAAGACGAGCGGGTTCAGGCTCGCCCGGGCGGCGTACACCGCGGCGGTGTAACCGGTCGGGCCGGAACCGATGATGATGACGTTGCGGGGCTCGGACATGGGCCGAAGATCTCCTCGATGGTCGGTACCTCAACAACCGATCGTAGGGGAGGAAGATTCCCGCGCGAGAGTCAGCGGGGCGCGATGGTCACGGTGGCGAGCAGGTCGGCGGTGCCGCAGTCCAGTACGTCGGCGCGTTGCCTGCCGTCGGCCGGGGCCCGCAGCGCCAGGACGGCCGGCGTGTGGTCGTACAGCGCCGGGAAGAAGTCGCCGAGGCCGAACTTGTTGGACGGTGCGGGCTGCGTGCAGCCGACGGCGCTGAACGTCGTCCCCGTCGGACCGCGCACCGCGTCCGAGCTGGCCGCCGAATAGCTCATGAGCTGGTCGTTGAGGTCGCGCGCCAGGTGCTTCGACGTCAGCCGCAGCACCTGCGGGTTCAGGGGCAGGGGGGCCGTCGCCGGAGGGTTGACCGAGCTGCCGTCCAGCGATGGGGAGGACGCCTGGGCCTTCTCGCCCGCGCCGCCGGCGCGGTCCGCAGTGTCGGCGGAGCTGCCGGCGGTGTCGTTGGAGCTGGAGGTGGGGTCGATCACCTGACCGATGGCGAAGCCCGCCACGATCACCGCCGCGGCACCCGCGAGCAGCGCTGCGGCGTTGCGCCGTCGTCGCCGCGCGGCCAGGTCGATGACCGGGGCCAGCCCCGCGGCGCCGGGCTCGTCGCGGGAGAGTCCGGCGAGGACGGTGTCGAGCCGGTCGGCGACGTCGGTCGGGACGGGCTCGTCGTGGCGTGCCTCGGCGAGCAGACGGCGTACCTCTGACTCCTGCTCGGGGGTGAGCTCGGGCAGCGAACCGGCGTCGGGCTGGTCGCTCATGGAAGTACGCCTCCTCTCGAAGGTCAGGAGTGTGGTGGCTGGAACGGGTCAGCCGGGATCGGGTGGGGCGCGGGACGCCTCCGTGGTTGGGACGGACGACAGCGGGTCGGGGTTCCCCGGGTGCACGTGGTCTGGCTCACCACCGGGCCGGAGCACGCCGAGCAGCATGGCCAGGCGGGCCCGGCCGCGCGAGCACCGGGACTTCACCGTACCGACGGCGCAGTCGAGCATCGCGGCCACCTCGGCGACCGGGTAGCCCTCCATGTCGACCAGGATCAGCGCGGCCTTCTGGTCGGTGGGCAGCTGGTCGAGGGCGTCGAGCACCATCCGGCGTCGTTCCTGGACCACGGCGAGGTCCGCCGGGTCCGCGGCCTCGGTGGTCGAGGTGACCAGCGAGCCCCGGTTGCCGATGTCTTCCAGGTCCTCGGGCAGCGGCTCGGCCCGGCGTACCTTCGCGGCCCGGATCCGGTCGAGGCACGCGTTGACCACGACCCGGTGCAGCCAGGTGGTGACTGCCGCATCGCCGCGGAACGAGCCCGCCCGGCGGTAGGCCGCGATCATGCCGTCCTGCAGGCCGTCGGCGGCGTCTTCGGGGTTGCCCATGGTGCGCAGCGCCACCGCCCAGAGCCGGTCGCGGTGCCGCCGGAACAAGGTGCCGAACGCGTCCGGGTCACCGTCCACGTGAGCCCTCAGGAGCTCGTGGTCGGTGAGCTCCACCTCGGCGGGAGAGTTCATGCTTTTCGGGGTCCCCGCGGAAGGGTTCCTACGCGCGAAGCGCCCCACGAAGCCTTCCGTGGGGTGTTCATCCGGCCACCACGAGGTCAACGATCCCACCCTTGAAGCCGCCGGGGACAGGCGGGAGGGAGGTGAACCAGATCGTCAGGTAGCGGCCGGTGGGCGCGTCGGCGAGGTCGACGCTCGCCGCAGTACTGGCCGCCTGCACCTCTCCGATGGGGGTGAGCTGCTCCGGGTTGGCCGGCACGTCGTCGGACAGGTACAGCGAGATCGCGGTCGGTTGGCCGACCAGGGTGAGGTCGATCCGGCGTACGGCGCGGGACTGGCCGAGGTCGACGACCAGACCGACGCCGCGCTTGAGGCCGGTGGGACCGAGCTGCTGCTTGTAGGTCAGCGTGGTCCACGACGTGTTCTGGTCGCCGTCGACGGCACCGGCGACGTCCTCGGGGTTCTCCTCGCCGTCGCCCTGAGGGTCGAGGTCATCGGCCTGCAGGTCGGTGAACGGTGTCGGCGAGGCCTCCGGGGTGGCTGCCGTCGGCGAGGTCGAGGTGCTCGGCTCGTCGTGGTTGGGCTCGGTGCCGAGGGGTGTCTTGCCGCGGCCGAGGTTCACCGCGATCGCCACCGCCACCAGCAGCACCAGCGCGACCGCGACGAGCATCGCCAGCCGCAGCCAGTTGCGGCCCGGCACCTGCTCGCGGGTGTCCGTCAGCTCGTCGATGGCCGGGGGCCCGCTGCCGGTCGAGCGGACCTGGTCGAACGGCCAG
>JAWWPK010000247.1:0-3521 GCA_033854925.1 Nocardioidaceae bacterium
GCCTGGGCCGAGAGCACTCTGGCCAGCGGGGCGGCGGTGACCGGCTACCTGGTGCAGCGCTACGACCAGGCCACGCTCACCGCTCAGACCGTGCTGGCGTCGTGTGACGGGCGCATCAGCGCGACAACCTGCACCGAGAACGGTGTCCCCGCCGGTCAGTGGCGCTACTCCGTCACGCCGGTCATCGGCACCAGCTGGAGGGGCGCCGAGAGCCCCCTGAGCAGCCCGGTCACGAGCGACACGACGTCACCGGTCAACGCGATCTCTCTCTCCGACCTCAGCGGCGACGCGGTCCAGGTCGGTGACACCGTCTACTACCGCGGGCTCGCACCCGGGTCCTTCACCCTGACCAACGCGGTGACCGACTCGGGGTCCGGCCCCGCGGACAGCCAGACCTCGGCGCTGGTGGGCGGCGCCGGCTGGACCCACTCCGCGTCCACCGTCGCGACACCCAGCGGCGGGCCCTTCGTCTCCGCGGCCTTCGCCTGGGCCGCCGGGACCACGAGCACGGTCATCGAGGCTGTCACCGGACACGACGTCGCGGGGAACGCGGCACTGACCACGCTCACGTTCGTCGACGACTCGGCGGCACCGAGCGGCGTCACCGTCGACTACCCGGACGGCGTCCAGCCCGCCCAGTCCGTCGTGGTCACCCTCGGCAACGGCACGGACACGGGCTCGGGCATCGCCGGCCGACAGCTGCAGCGGTCCTCCGCGACGATGAGCGCCGGCACCTGTGACGTCTTCAGCGGGTTCACGGACCTCGGCCCGGCCGGCCCCGCGTCGCCGTACGTCGACCTGGCCGTGGTGGACGGCTCCTGCTACCGCTACCGCTTCCTCGTCACCGACCGCCTCGGCAACCAGGCGGTGGCCACCAGCCCGCACGTGGCGAAGGTCGACTCGGCGTCCGGCGGCCCGCCGCTCCGGTCGGCGGCGAGCTACTCGGTGCTGGGCGCGACCGGCGTCGCCAACACCCTGGGGACCACCGTCAGCGGCGACCTGGGCCTGAGCACCAGCGGCGCCATCGTCGGGTTCCCCCCGGGGATCGTGGGTGGGGCCACCAACGACAAGAACGCCGCGGCGGCGCAGGCCCAGGTCGACCTCGGGCTGGCGTACGCCGACGCGGCCGGGCGCACCCCGACCGACTTCTTCGCCGGCGACCAGATCGGCAAGACCTTCCACGCCGGGGTGCACAGCGACGCCGCGGCCTTCGCCAACACCGGCACCATGACCCTGGACGGCGACGGCGACCCGAACGCGCTCTTCATCTTCCAGATCAACGCGGCGATGGGCCCCGCCGCCGGCAGCAACGTCGTGCTGGTGAACGGGGCGACGGCGTCCCACGTGTTCTGGCAGGTCAACGGGGCGGTCACGCTGGGCGCCAACGCGTCCCTCTCGGGAACGGTGCTGGCGAACGGCGCCATCACCCTGGGCAACGGCGCCGTGCTCTTCGGCCGGGCCCTGGCGGTCGGCGCGGTCACCATGGCCAACAACACGATCCGGTTCACCGCGGCCCTTCCGCCCACGGTGACGATCGACGGGGCGGGCCCGATCGTCACGAAGGACACCACCCCCACGATCACCGGCACCTCGAACGCGGCGCCGGGGACGATCGCGACCGTGCGGGTGGCCGGGCAGGTGCTGACGACGGCCGTGCAGCCGGACGGCACCTGGAGCGTGACCGCGGGCCAGCTGACCGCCGGCACCTGGACGGTCGTCGCCTCGGTGCGCGACGGCTCGGGCAACAACGGCGCGGCGACCAAGAGCCTCACCGTCGAGGTCAACCCCGACCCGGTCAGCCTCGCCGGTGCCGGCAGCTACTCCGTGCTCGGTGGCACCGGCGTCACCAGCACCGGCGCCACAAGCCTCGCCGGTGACCTCGGGCTGAGCCCGGCCGGCGCGATCACCGGCTTCCCTCCGGGCGTGGTCAGCGGCGCGACCCATGACAAGGACGCCAACGCGGCCCAGGCGCGCGCCGACCTCGTCACGGCGTACAACGAGCTCGACTCACGGGCCCCGGTCGGGACCGTGGTCGGCGACCTCGGCGGCCAGACCTTCCACGCCGGCATCTTCCACACGTCCGCGGCCCTGGCCCTGACCGGAACGGTGACCCTCGACGCGGAGGGCGACCCGACCGCCATCTTCATCTTCCAGGGCGACGCCGCCTTCGACACCGCGGCGTCGGCACACGTCGTCCTGGCCGGGGGTGCGCTGGCCGCCAACGTCTACTGGCAGATCCAGGGCGCGGTGGGCACCGGAGCCTCGACCACGATGGCCGGCACGATCCTGACCGCGGCAGCGATCAACTTCGGCGCGAGCACCCAGCTCGCCGGCCGAGCCCTCTCCCTCGACGCCGTCACCATGGCCGACACGGTGGTCACCACGCCCTGAAGGCCACCGGAACGGGTCGGTTCGGAGTGACTGAGGTGGGCGATACTGGGCTCGAACCAGTGACCTCTTCGGTGTGAACGAAGCGCGCTACCACTGCGCCAATCGCCCCTGCTTTGCAGCCGCCAAGGCTAGCCCATCAGCCGAGGTCCTCCAGCATCGTCCCCTCGTGCTGACGCCACGCCTCCTGGGCGGCCTTGGTGACGGGTCCGGGGACCGGCAGCTCGAGGTCGTCCCAGTGGCTCACCGGCTGTACGTCGCGGGTGGTCGACGCGAGGAAGACCTCGCTGGCCCCCTTCGCGATGCTGATCGGCTCGTCGACCTCCCGGCCGCCGTACCACTCCAGGACGAGGGCCCTGGTCACCCCCGCCAGGCAGCCGCTCTTCAACGAAGGGGTCCGCAGCTCGCCGTCGACGACGTAGAAGATGTTGGAGCCGGTGCCCTCGCACAGGTGGCCCGCGAGGTTGGCCATCACCGCCTCGCCCGCGCCTCGTTGCTGGGCGTAGGCGAGCATCACCACGTTCTCGGCGTACGACGTGGTCTTGAGCCCGGCCAGCGCACCCCGCTCGTTCCGCGGCCAGGGCACGGTCGCGATCCGGCTGCTCGCGGCGGCCTCGTCCAGGGGCGCGGCGACCACGACGAGCGTCGGCTCCCCGTGACCGCGGCCGCTGCCCAACGGCGCCGGCCCGGCCGTGTAGGTGACGCGGACCCGGCTCAGCGGGTCAGTCGCCCCCTCGAGCACGGCCGCCACCCCGCGGCGTACCTCTTCCAGGTCCGGTGCCGGCAGCCCCAGCCCCTCCGCGCTCTGGGTCAGCCGCTCCAGATGCCGGCCCAGCGCGAACGGCCGACCCTCCACCGCCTTGATGGCCTCGAAGACCCCGTCGCCCACCGTCAGCCCGTGGTCGCCCACCGCCACCGCCGGCCCCGTCGGGTCGTCGAGGACCTTGCCGTTCACCCACGCGCGCACGCACGCATCCTTCCATCGCAGCCGCAGCCCACGCCGGGACCCACCCGCCGCTGGTCGGGCCTGTCGAGACCGCCGCAGCCCGGGCACCTGCTCGCTCGTCCAACCCAGCGCGTCAAGTTTGTCCGCCCGAGAGCATCGGCTAAGGTTCTGACGCACTTCGACGGCC
>JAWWPK010000248.1:0-6912 GCA_033854925.1 Nocardioidaceae bacterium
GCCGTCAATGCGCTTTTCGGACGACCCGGAGCGGGTGGGGCATTGGTGCTGCGCGGTGAGGCGGGGGTTGGAAAGTCGGCTCTGATGGACGCAGCGATTTCGAACGCTCGGCGCCGTGATGCACGGATTCTGACCACTGCCGGCATTTCGTTGCAGATGCAGCAACCCTTCGCGGCTCTCTCGCATCTGACGCGCCCCCTTCTCGAGGGGCCCCTGTCGACGAACCACAGCCAGGAAGCCAGTGAGGTCGTCCGCACCGCGGTCGCTGGCCTAGAGCCGCCCGCCGATCGTCCTTTCAGCGTGGCCTACGCCGTACTGGAGCTGCTGGCTGCGTGCGCGACGACGCAACGCCTGCTTGTGGCAGTCGACGAGGCCAGCTGGGTCGACGAGGAGAGCTGGCGTGTTCTCAGCTTCGTCGGGCGCCGCATCAACTTCGACGAGATCGGGTTGATCATCGCAATGCGCGATGGCCCAGAGGCTGAGGATCGTCTCCGGGGGAGCCCGCTCCCGACGCTACGAATCGAGCCGCTGCCCGATGAAGCGGCCTTCGCCCTGTTGCATCATGTAGCGCCGGACCTTCGCCCGAGCACCCGGGACCGGATCCTGGTGGAGGCGGGCGGGAACCCGCTCGGCCTGCTGGAGTTGTCCGACGAGGTCAAACGGCACGGCGAGTCGGTGGTGTCGGAAACGTTCGTGCCACTTCCAGCACGCCTTGTGCAGACCTACGCGGGACTCGTGTCGGAGCTGCCGGACTCCACCGGGTCGCTGCTCATGATGGCCGCGTTCAACGACGGCCACAGTCTCCAGGAGACGCTGGACGCCACTGCGCTCGCCTTCCAGAGGGAGACCACGCTCAAGGATCTGGAGCCAGCAGTGACGGCCCGACTCGTTTCAGTCGATGACAGGTTCGAGCTTCGATTCCGCCACCCGCTGATTGCATCGGCCATGCGACAGATCACCAGCCTGGCAGACCACCGACGGGCGCACTTGGCGTTCGCGGAGCTCCTTCGTGCAGACCCTGACCGCAGTGTCGCTCACCGGACCGCAGCAGCCGTCGGGAAGGACGACGAGCTGGCTCGGGCACTGGCCTCAGTGGCACGTCGCGCTCGTCGCCGCGGCGCCCTCACAGGTGCCGTCACGGCGCTGGAACGGTCCGCACAGCTGACCGTGGACGAGTCTTCGGCAGCGAGCCGGCTTCTGTGGGCAGCGTTGTCCGCAGCCGAGATCGGTGACGTTGTCACTGTCGAGCGGCTGGTGAACGAGGCCGGTCAGGCGCGACTGACCATGTCCGCTCGAGCCCGCTTGGCCTGGTTGCAGCAGACCTACCTCCAGGCACCCTGGTCCGGGTCGATACAGCTTCGGACGCTCCTCGACGTCGTCGACCAGATGCGTCGCGCCGGAGATCTTGGACTGGCCATGGACTCCCTCGTCGTCATGAGTATTCGCGCATGGTGGTCGAGTGCCGACCCCGAGACACGGGACCTGATCGTCTCGATGGCGCAAACCCTGGATGAGTCCTTGACGGACCCGCGTGCCGTCTACGTCATCGCTGTGGTCGCACCTCTCCAACACGGGTCGTGGGCTCTCGACCGGCTGACGGAACTGGCCGGTGGCGGAGAGACGGACCCCGAGCGTCTCCACCTCCTGGCCAGCGCCGCCACTTGTCTTGGCGCCGTGGCTCTCTCCAACGTGCTGCACGCTGGAGCGGTCGCCGGCATGCGACGCCAGGGACGCCTGGGCACTCTGACGCGGGTTCTGGCGGGTCAAGCCTGGGCCGCAGCCCTCATGGGCGATGCCCGGGTCGCACTGACTGCCTCGAGCGAAGCGCGCGCGCTCGGCGAGGAGACCGGATATCTGAGCTACTCCCTAGTGGCCGATCTTTCGCGCTCTGCCGCACTGGCTCTTCGTGGGGAGACGGCGGCAGCCGACGACGTCGTCGGCGGCGTGGAGTCCGCCATCCCATCGGCCGGCCGTGACGCTCTGCTTCCCATGCTTCAGCTTGCTCGCGGGCTCTCCGCATTGGCGGCCGGACATCCGGATGACGCCTACGACCAGTTGCTGAAGTCGTTCCAGCCCGGCCTCGCGTGCCATCCCTCGCAGAAGCTGGCAACCCTGTCGCATCTCTCGGAAGCCGCGGCCAGGAGCGACCAGCTGGCTCGCCTCCGTCCACTGCTCGATGACCTCGCGCCGCTTGCAGCGACGAGCAGGTCTCCGTCCCTGCTGACCTCTATGACCTACTCCGAGGCGCTGCTCGCCCAAGCGGACGACGAGGGCGAGTCGCTACGTCGAGCCCTGGACGGAGACCTGACTGGGTGGCCTTTCGATCGTGCGCGACTGCAACTCACCTACGGCACCGGGCTGCGCCACCGGCGCCGGCGGAAAGAGTCACGTCCGTACCTGCGGGGGGCCGCGGAAGGCTTCGAAGCCCTCGGCGCCCGACGGTGGGCCGAGTGGGCCTGGCAGGAGCTGCGGGCATCCGGTGAGACAGTCCGGCGAGCAAAGGACGCCTCAACCAGCCTCAGCCCCCAAGAGCTCCAGATTGCGATGATGGCGGCTAAGGGGCTCACCAACCGTGAGATTGCATCTCAGCTGTTCCTCTCGCCCAGGACCGTCAGCACCCACCTGTATCGCATCTACCCCAAGGTCGGCGTGAGTTCGAGGGCCGAGCTACATCGCGTTCTCGCCGACCACACCACCGCCGACTCACAGCTGCGTCGCTGAATACGTCACTCGACGTACGCGATGCCAGCACCGGTGCTCCTAGCGTCGACGCGTCCACCACCCGTCGAGCCACAGTGCGGTTAGGAGCCCACGATGACCGAACAGAAAGCACCCGTCCTCGAGCCGGCAGCTCAAGCTTTCGCGGAAGCAACGGCCGGTCCGCCCTTCACCTTCGAGCTACCACCCGACGTTTCGCGCAAGGGTCTCGAAGATCTGCAGTCCGGCGACGAGCTCAAGCCCGATGCCGACATCACCGACCTCACCGTTGACACGGGCCAGACCGGAGACGTCATGCTCCGCATCGTCAGGCCACCCGGCTCGCTCGGGCCGCTGCCGGTGCTCCTCTACACCCACGGCGCCGGGTGGGTGCTCGGCAGCCCGAACACCCACGAACGGCTGGCTCGCGACCTCGCCGTCGGCGCCAACGTGGCCGTGGTCCTGCCGCACTACGACCGATCCCCCGAGGCGACATACCCGACCGCGCTCGAACAGTGCTGGGCAGTCGCCAAGTGGATCGCCGCCGACGGGTCCGACCACGACCTCGACCCGTCGTCGGTCGTGATTGGTGGCGACTCGTGCGGGGGGAACCTGGCCGCAGCACTCACCCTCCTCGCGAAACAACGAGGCGACGTCAATTTCGCGGCGCAGGTCCTGTTCTACCCGGTCACGAACGCCAACTTCGACAGCGGCTCCTACCTGCAGTTCGACGAGGGGTACTTCCTGCGCCGGGACAACATGATGTGGTTCTGGGACCAGTACGCGCCCGATCCCGCCCAGCGCCAGGAGATCACGGTCTCCCCGCTGAACGCGACGTTGGACGATCTCGCAGGCCTGCCGCCGGCACTCATCGTCAACGGTGAAGCAGACGTGCTTCGCGACGAAGGAGAGGCGTACGGCGACAAGCTTCGCGCGGCAGGCGTTCCCGTGACCGCCGTCCGATACGCCGGCATGATCCACGACTTCGTCATGCTCGACGCCCTGCGCGGGACCAACGCCGCCGAGGCGGCGATCGCGCAAGCCTCCACATTCATCTCGACCGCAGTCAGGACGTAGAACCATGACCACGCTCACCGAGGAAGAAACTCGTCAGCTCGACCAGGCGAACTCGTCCGACCGCACGCCGGTGGTCTTCATCCACGGACTCTGGCTACTGCCGAGCAGCTGGCAGAGGTGGGGTCAGGTCTTCGAGGACAACGGCTACACCCCGCTCACACCCGCCTGGCCTGACGACCCCGAGACGGTCAAGGAGGCCAACGCCCACCCTGAGGTCTTCGCCAACAAGACCGTGGGGCAGGTCGCGGACCACTACGCCGAGGTCATCGACCGACTGGACCACAAGCCCGCGGTCATCGGGCACTCCTTCGGCGGGCTGCTGGCCCAGATCCTCGCCGGCCGAGGATTGTCCAGCGCCACCGTGGCCATCGACCCAGCGCCGTTTCGAGGCGTGCTGCCCCTGCCGATCTCATCGCTGAAGTCCGCATCCCCCGTCCTCGGCAAACCGGCCAACCGACATCGGGCTGTCCCCTTGACCTACGAGCAGTTCCGCTACGGCTTCGCGAACGCGGTGTCGGAGGAGGAGGCCAAGGAGCTCTACAACACCTTCGCCGTGCCGGCACCAGGGGCACCACTGTTCCAAGCTGCCACCGCGAACCTGAACCCATGGACCGAGGTCAAGGTCAAGACCAAGGCCACCGACCGCGGCCCCATGCTGATCATCTCCGGCGAGAACGACCACACCGTCCCGCGCGCGATCTCCCACGCCAGCTACCAGAAGCAGAGGCGCAACCAGGACATCACCGAGTTCGCCGAGATCCCCGGGCGCGGGCACGCACTCACCATCGACAACGGGTGGCGCGAGGTGGCCGACACCGCCCTCACCTTCATCCAACGCTTCGTCAAGTAGGCGAGCGGGTGAGGAGGGACTCGGGCCGCCCGGGACCACCACCAGCATCGGCAGGTGGAGATCAGTTCCGCGGGCTGCCCCGCCCGAGAAGGGGATGGGCCAGCGCGATGACTGCGTCGGGCCGAGTTTTCCTAATGGCCGACGGGTGTCAGGACCGGGTCGACTTCGAGCACTGCGGCTCGGCCCTTGCCGGCGCTCTTGGCCGCGTACATCGCGGTGTCGGCCAGCCGGATCAGGAGTGCGGCCGTGGCTTGTCGTGCCGCGACGGCTTCGCTGGCTGCGACGTCGCCCTGGACCGGCAAGGGGGAGCGCTCGGGCTCCTCGACCACGACGCTGGCCTCCAACCTGTGGGTCCCCACAGTGATCGCCCTTGAGGCACCCTCATGGTGTGCGACGCCGACACTGATCGACGTGCGTACCGGCCGGCCGAGGACCTCGGTCTTGGCGTTCATGGAGGCGACCACCCGGTCAGCCACCTCCCGTGCGTCGGGGCAGTCCTCGAGCAGGATCCCGAACTCGTCGCCTCCGAGCCGAGCGACCGTGTCGTCCGCGCGCACACATCCCAGCAGGCGGTCGGCGACCACCTTCAGCAGGAGGTCCCCGGCTCCGTGGCCGAGCTCGTCGTTGACGTCCTTGAAGTTGTCGAGGTCGCAGAAGAGGACGTCGATGTTGGACGCCGACACGAAGAGCGCACGATCGAGCCGCTTCGCGAACAACATCCGGTTCGGCAGACCTGTGAGGGCGTCGTGCATGGCCTGGTGCTCCAGCTGGCCACCTGCTTCGGCCAGGGCCCTGAGCAGCCGGTGGTTGTCGATCATCGCCAGGAACTGACGAGTCAGCACCATGAACACGAGGGCGACGCTGAGCACGAGATCGGCCAGCGCGGACGAGTGCGACTTCAGCAGGTCCACGAACAGAGCCACGCCGGCGCCTGCCAGGGGGAGGTACGGCAGCGCCAGCCAGAGCCAGGTCGAACGCTCCCTCGACCGGGAGTCGCTCGCCTCGGTCGTGTGCCCCCCGCGGGGCACGCTCATCCCGGCCGCGGCCACGAAGAGGAAGCCGAACACCCAGCCGCCGCTGCTCACGAGGTCGGCGGAAGAGTAGGTGTCACGGCTGGTCAAGTAGAGGAACAGGCTGTCGGCCAGGGCGAACCCGCCGAGGCCGAACGCCAGCAGGGCCAACGTGATCCGCTCGGACTGCGACCGGAACAGGATGATCAACACCAGGGTGCCCAGCATCACGTCGCCGAGCGGGTATGCCAGGGACAGCACCAGGGAGAAGCCGAAGCCGCCGCTCGACTCCACGATCGGAGCCATCACGGTCACCCAGGACAGCACGAGCAACGAGACGGCAATGATCGCTCCGTCCATCAGGTCGCGGCCGCGGGCGAGCGCCTGGTGGCCTTGGCCGCCGGACCAGATCAGCAGTCCGACCCCGCCGACGACGGGAAAGGCGAGAAAGCCGAAGTCTGCGAGCGACGGGAACGGCACGTCTTGACCGACCACGACCTCGTAGTAGCTCCACACGGCCTGGCCGGCCGCCCAGGAGCCGGTCCCTGCTGACAGCCACAGCCAGGCTCGACGTCGTTGGCGTTCACTGCGTCGCGATGCGAACGCGCAGCCAGCCGAGGCGAGGATCGCGGCCAGGAGCTGACCACCGTTGCTGACAAGGGTCACGGCGAAGTCGCTCAGAGCGCTGACCTGGAGCGTGATGACGAACGCGAAGGTCATCAGCGCGGCGATGACGGCGAACGTCCAGGTCCGCATTTTTCTCCCCGTCGACTCTGGTTGCCTCAGAGTGACAGATCCCGAACCCGCCTGAGGCAGATCGCGCAAACCGTGCCGCAGCATCGCTCGTTCGCCTTGTATCGGGGGCAATTGCGGGTTGCCCGGACCTGACGTCCGATGTGTGTGACCATGAAAGTGAAGAGCGTGAAACCCTTCCGATGGACGGCGGGCGCCTGACCCAGGTACGCCGAGGGGATCCGTGAGCCGCCCAAAGGTGTCCGTGCTCCAGGTCTCGCCGACGTCGTCGTCGATGACGCATCGCGCGCGCACCGCGCCTGCGTGGATCTGCTACCTCGTCCTGGGGGCCGCGAGCGCCTCGGTGTTCCTGATCTCCGACCGGCCGTGGGTCCAGGCATGGGTGCAGATGCCGGTCTACGGCATGAGTGCCGCACTGCTGGCATGGCGCTGGTGGCAGAGCCGGACGTCCCATCGAGACCCGCTCCTGACGCTGGCGGTTGCCGCGTTCGTCCTGTACTTCTCGGCAAGCATCCTCGGCGCCCT
>JAWWPK010000249.1:0-2795 GCA_033854925.1 Nocardioidaceae bacterium
TGGACCCGCTACGACGACCCAGCGCCGGTCTACGGGCGGATCCGGGAGGCCGGCGGCGACGGGCCGCCGCCGGTCGCGCTGCTGCAGGAGGTGTACTGCGAGCCGGTCAAGCCCGACCTGATCACCGCCCGGATCAAGGAGCTGCGTGACGCCGGGGGGACGGCGGCGGTGCGCGTCTCGCCCCAGCACACCGAGCAGTTCGCCGCCACGGTGTTGGCCGCCGGCGTGGACCTGCTGGTCATCCAGGGCACGGTCGTCTCGGCCGAGCACGTGAACACCCAGGGCGACGCGCTCAACCTCAAGGAGTTCATCGCCGACCTCGACGTCCCGGTCATCGTGGGCGGCGCGTCGAACTACATGACCGCACTGCACCTGATGCGCACCGGCGCAGCCGGGGTGATCGTGGGCGTCGGCGCCGACAGCTTCTCCACCGCGGACGTCGTCATGGGCATCCGGGTGCCGCTGGCCAGCGCGATCGCCGACGCCGCGGCCGCCCGCCGGGACTACCTCGACGAGACCGGTGGCCGCTACGTCCACGTGATCGCCAACGGCCGGATCGAGACCAGCGGCGCGATCGCCCGCGCGCTGGCCTGCGGCGCCGACGCCGTCCAGTTGGGTGAACCGCTGCGCATCGCGGAGGAGGCACCCGGCGGCGGGATCTGGTGGGACTCGGTGGCCGCGCACCCGCGGCTGCCGCGCGGTGGCGCCTCGGCGCCGCTGCCGCCGGCGGGCACGCTCGAGGAGGTCCTTCTCGGCGCCGCGACGACGGCGGACGGGCGCACCAACCTCTTCGGTGCGCTGCGCCGGACCATGGCGAAGACCGGCTACCGCGACCTCAAGGAGTTCCAGCGGGTCGATCTCGTCATCGGGGGCACCGCGAGCGAGAACGCGGTCTGATGGACTTCCCGACCGTTCTGGTCGTCGACTTCGGGGCGCAGTACGCGCAGTTGATCGCCCGGCGCATCCGCGAGGCCGGGATCTACTCGGAGATCGTCCCGAGTGACGTGCCGGCCGAGGAGATCATCGCCCGCAAGCCGGCCGCGATCGTGCTGTCCGGTGGGCCGTCCAGCGTCTACGCACCCGGTGCTCCGCAGGTCGATCCGGCGTTGTTCGAGGCCGGCGTCCCGGCGTTCGGCATCTGCTACGGCTTCCAGGCGATGGCGCAGAGCCTCGGCGGAGCCGTCGCGCATACCGGCGCGCGCGAGTACGGCGGTACGCCGCTGACGGTCACCACGGGCGGCCGGCTGTTCGGGACGCTGCCGGTCGAGCAGTCGGTGTGGATGAGCCACGGGGACGCCGTCAGCGCTGCCCCGGCCGGGTTCACCGTCACCGCGACCTCCACCGGCGCTCCGGTGGCGGCCTTCGAGGACGTCGACCGCAGGCTGGCCGGCGTGCAGTTCCACCCCGAGGTGCGGCACACGGCGCACGGCCAGACAGTGCTCGAGCACTTCCTCTTCGACATCGCCGGGCTGGAACCCACCTGGACGATGGCCAACGTCGTCGAGGAGCAGGTCGAGCAGATCCGCGCCCAGATCGGCGACGGCCGGGCCCTGTGCGCGCTGTCGGGAGGGGTCGACTCCGCCGTCGCCGCGGCGCTGGTCCAGCGGGCGATCGGTGACCGGCTGACCTGCGTCTATGTCGACCACGGACTGATGCGCGCGGGTGAGACCGAGCAGATCGAGCGGGACTTCGTCGCCGTCACCGGGGTCGATCTGCGCGTGGTCGACGCCCGCGAGCAGTTCCTGACCGCACTGGCCGGGGTGTCCGACCCCGAGGAGAAGCGGAAGATCATCGGCCGCGAGTTCATCCGGGTCTTCGAGCAGGCGGCCCTGGACGTCGTCGGCGATGCCAAGGCCCACGGCGACACGATCGACTTCCTCGTGCAGGGCACCCTCTATCCCGACGTCGTCGAGTCCGGCGGCGGCACGGGGACGGCGAACATCAAGAGCCATCACAACGTCGGCGGCCTGCCCGAGGATCTGCAGTTCACCCTCGTCGAGCCGCTGCGCACGCTGTTCAAGGACGAGGTCCGTGAGGTCGGCGTCCAGCTGGGCCTGCCGGAGGCGATGGTCTGGCGCCAGCCGTTCCCCGGCCCGGGGCTGGGCATCCGGATCGTCGGCGCGGTCACCCAGGAGCGGCTGGACATCCTGCGCAAGGCCGATGCCATCGTGCGCGCGGAGCTCACCGCGGCGGGGCTGGACCGCGAGATCTGGCAGTGCCCGGTGGTGCTCCTGGCCGACGTCCGCTCGGTAGGCGTCCAGGGTGACGGCCGCACCTACGGGCATCCGATCGTGCTGCGTCCGGTCTCCAGCGAGGACGCGATGACCGCCGACTGGACCCGGTTGCCCTACGACCTGCTGGGCCGGATCTCCACCCGGATCACCAACGAGGTGCCCGAGGTCAACCGCGTCGTCCTCGACGTGACGAGCAAGCCACCGGGAACCATCGAATGGGAATAGCGGAACGGCCCCGCTGCTTCAGCGGGGCCGCTCCAGTACGTCACCTGTTCCAGCACGTCACTTTCGGCGGCGGGCCCTGCGGAGTTCGCTGCTGAGCATGAGCACTCCGGCGACGACGAGCAGGCCCCAGAGGACCCCGCCGTTCTGGAAGAGCGTCAGCGGCAGACTTGCGCCCACGAGGACGACGACCGCGAGCAGGACGAACACGACACCGGGGACCAGCGCGATGAGGTCCACCCCCCGCCTGGCCGGAGGCGGCGGAGGTGCCACGACCGGAAAGTCGTCGATCTCCTGCCAGGCCGTCGGCGTGGTCGGGAACTCGCTGTAGTCATCCAC
>JAWWPK010000250.1:0-4815 GCA_033854925.1 Nocardioidaceae bacterium
GCACCCATGCTTGACAGCCCCGGTGAGGGTCAGACACTCGGCTGTCGGGTTGCCGCACCCGACCCAAGGGGGAGGACCTACCAGTTCCCCGAGGACGCCGGCAGCGGGTGTGCGGCGTCGTGGATGACGTACGCCGTGCCGCCGGAGCCGCCCAGCCAGGCGGACTCGAACTGCGATCGGTCGTAGGTGCGCCGCACCCCGGAGGCCGACGAGGCGGCGGGGTCGTTGACGACCACGTCGCCCGACGCCGTGAACCCCACGATCACCAGGAGGTGGCCGGCGGTGGACGAGATCGGCGCGCCGTACAGGGCGCCTGACGAGAACGACACCGAGGCGACCACGGGAATGCCGGCGGCGATCAGCGACTCGGCCTCCGACAGCGAGCGGAGCCGGGTCACGAAGGCGGAGAGTCCGCGCGAGGCGGCGTAGGCGGTGTTGAACGGCCAGTTGCCGGTGCCTTCGTAGGCGACGTCGTAGGTCCGACGCGCGACCTCGTCCACCCACGGGTCGGCCCGCGGCCCGACCCACGCGTAGGACGCCGGCGCCGGCAGCCGGCCGTAGTAGCCGAGCACCATCGCGGTCGAGGTCGGCGAGCACCAGGCCTCGCCACCGCCGCCGTACTGCGAGAACTCGCCACGGTGCACCATCTGCGAGTAGCTCGGGACGTCGAGCACGATGCCGGCCGCGACGCCGGGAGCGGATACCGCGGGGACCGACGACGGGAGCCGCGAGGACATCGCCCCGAGGAACGACACCGACGGGGACGGCGACGCCGCACCCGCGCGCCGCATCAGCCGCACCTGGAGCTGGAAGGAGTCGGCGGACGACGCCGCCTTCCACGTGTCGACGTCGACGTGACCCATCGCGTCCGACTGGCCGGGGACCGACGTACGCCGCACGTGCTTGTCCGACGAGGCCCATCGCCCGAGGACCAGCCAGCGCGACTTCGCGGAGCCGGCGAACACTCGCACCCGGATCTCCACCCAGCTGTTCTTCGGAGTCACAGCCGACCAGGACGCGACCAGCTGGGTGAGGCCGAAGCCGGGCGTGATGGAGGGCGAGGTCCACGAGCCCACGTCGTACGCCTTGCCGTGGTAGCTCCGCCGTTGCGCGGCATCCTTGAGCACCAGCGCCCCGTGCTTGAGCCGCAGCCCCGAGGACGCGCCGGTGCGGAAGGCCGGGCCGCCCTCCCACCGGGAGAACGACACCTGCCGGTCGGCAGCGGCGACGGCAGCAGGCGGCACGCCCACCAGCATTCCGGCAGCGAGCCCGAGCACACAGAGCAGCAGTCGGCGCACCCACCGAGGTTATGTCACTCCCGTCACTCAGGTCACACAAACACTTCATTGACTTTCGCGTCACGTGGCAGCCTCCCCGCGTACTCTGCGGACTGGTCCGAGCCCAGGGAGGCGCGGCCAGAGGGAGTCAGGGCCATGACCCAGAGCCTGTCGGGTGTCCTGCTCGTCGAGGACGACGAGGGAGATGCGCTGCTTGTCCGCGAGTGCCTGCGCGAGGCGGGGCTCGCCGACGACGACGTGTTCTGGTGTCGGACGGTCGCCGACGGGGTCGAGGCGCTGGCCGACAAGCCGTCGTGCGTGCTGCTCGACCTCGGTCTTCCCGACGCCGCTGAAGGACTCTCCGCGCTGCACACCTTCGTCTCCGAGGTCAGCACGACTCCGATCATCGTCCTCACCGGCCGCCACGACCGGGTCGGCGTCGAGGCGGTCGCGGCCGGCGCCCAGGACTACCTGATCAAGGACGACCTCACGCCCGAGCTGCTCGACCGCACGATCCGGTACGCCGTGCAGCGCCGCCTGACCCAGCTGACCGAGGTGCAGCTGCGCGAGGAGCGGCTGCTGGCCGCCGAGAACTCGCGGCTCGAGCGCGGGCTGCTGCCCAAACCGTTGCTGCGGAGCGACTTCGTCAGCTGTGCGAGCCACTACCGGCCGGGCCGGGCCCGCGCCGTGCTCGGCGGCGACTTCTACGACGTCGTCGAGACGGCCGACGGCCGGATCCGCGCCGTGATCGGCGACGTCATGGGCCACGGCCCCGACGAGGCCGCTCTCGGCGTACACCTCCGAGTGGCGTGGCGCACCCTGGTGCTCGCCGGCGTCGCCGACGACGAGATCCTCGTCGCGTTGTCCCGCCTCCTCGAAGCAGAAAGCCCCGGCGGCATCTTCGTGACCGTCTGCGACGCCACCATCGACCGCGGCCTCGGCCTGAGCATCCGGGCGGCCGGCCACCCGCCGCCGTTGCTCTGCACGCAGGGGGTGGCCAGCTACCTCGACGTCGCGTTCGGCCCGCCGCTCGGGATCCGCGACGAGCAGCCGCCGCGGGAGTGGCCGGTCACCCACACTCAGCTGGCGCCGGGCTCGGCGCTGGTCCTCTACACCGACGGCCTGCTCGACGCCTACCGGCAGGTCGACAGCCTCACCAGCGTCGGTCTCGACGAGCTGCTCAAGATCGCCACCGATGCGCTGGCCGGGGAGGAGTCGCTCGACGACCTGCTCGAGACCATCGTGGGGCGGGCACCCCGGCGGGCCGCCGACGACACCGCGCTCGTGGTGCTCCGGGTGGGCAAGAACGTCGAGGTGCCCGCGGCGTGAGCGGGCAGAGCTGGAGCCTCCGCCGCCGGGTCACCCGCGCGATCGTCGGCGTCCTGATCCTCCTGCTGGTGCTGATCGCGACCGTCATCTACTTCATCAACGACGCCAAGGACAAGGGAGACGAGCTCGTCGACCAGTGGGACCCGGCGTTCCAGATCAGCCAGAACACGCTGACCGCCATGGTCAACCAGGAGACCGGCGTCCGCGGCTACGCGCTGGGCAAGGACGAGGCCTTCCTGGAGCCCTACAACATCGCGCAGCTGCTCGGGGGCTCCGCGCAGAGCACGCTGCGCAAGTACCTGCTCCCCTATCCGGAGCTGCTGGCCGAGCTGCGCGACCTCAACGCCAGCATCGACACCTGGCGCACGACGGTCGCGGAGCCGATCATCGCCGAGGTGCGGGCCGGCGACGACTCCGCGGCGCAGGCTGCCGCGACGCCGGAGGCCCGGGCGTCGTTCGACCGGATCCGGGAGGCGTCGAACCGGCTCACCAACAGCATCGACGCGATGCGGACCCAGGTCGCACAGGACCGTGAGCGCGCCTTCGTCTGGGTGTGGTCCGTGATCGCGTTCGGCGCTGCGGTCCTGCTGGCGACCGGGCTGTTGCTCGGCCGGGGCCTGCGCCGGCAGGTGCTGGACCCGATGAGCGGACTGGTGGCCCAGACCCGCCAGGTGGCCGCGGGCAACCTCGATCTCGCGATCGCGCAGGACGGGCCGCTCGAGATCGAGAACCTCGCCTCGGACGTCGACCTGATGCGCGAGACCCTGGCCGCCCAGATCGAGCGGATCGAGCGGGCCCGGACCCGGATCCAGCAGCGCAGCGCCGAGCTGGCGCGCTCCAACGCCGACCTCGAGCAGTTCGCGTACGTGGCCTCCCACGACCTCTCCGAGCCGCTGCGCAAGGTGACCAACTTCTGCCAGCTCCTCGAGCGTCAGTACGGCGACCAGCTCGACGACAAGGCCCGCCAGTACATCGCCTTCATGGTCGACGGCGCCAAGCGGATGCAGGTGCTGATCAACGACCTGCTCGACTTCTCGCGAGTCGGCCGGTCCACCGCCCACTTCGTCCAGGTCGACCTCGGCGAGGTCCTGGCCCGGGCGCAGCTCAACCTCGAGGAGCCGATCGCCGAGGCGCACGCGGTGATCGAGCACGACCGGCTGCCGAGCGTCCCGGGCGACGCCTCGCTGCTCACGGTGCTGCTGCAGAACCTGGTCGGCAACGCCGTCAAGTACCGCAGCCCGGACCGGCCCCTCGAGGTCCGGGTCAGTGCCGAGCAGCAGGGGGACGAGTGGCTGCTGACCGTCGACGACAACGGGATCGGCATCGACCCGCAGTACGGCGACCGGATCTTCACGATCTTCCAGCGCCTGCACCCGCGCGACGAGTACGGCGGGACCGGGATCGGCCTCGCGCTGTGCCGCAAGATTCTCGACTTCCACCGCGGCCGCATCTGGCTCGCCGACAAGGCGCAGCCGGGTGCTAGGTTCCAACTCACCCTGCCCCAGACCCAGGCACCCAGTGAGACGGTGGACGACGATGAACCCGCGCTTCGCGTTGCACCCTGACCAGGCGCTCTCGGTGCTGCTCGTCGAGGACGACCCGGGCGACGTACTGATCGCGCGCGAGGCCCTGGCGGCCGGCCGCCTCTCCACCGAGCTGCACGTCGTCACCGACGGCGTCGATGCGCTGTCCTACCTGCGCCAGGCCGACGAGTTCTCCGACGCGACCCGCCCGGACCTGATCCTCCTCGACCTCAACCTGCCTCGGAAGACGGGCCACGAGGTGCTCGCCGAGGTGAAGCAGGACCCCGACCTGCGCCGCATCCCGGTGGTCGTGCTGACCACCTCGCAGGCCCAGGAGGACATCGCCAAGAGCTACGACCTGCACGCGTCTGCCCACGTCTCCAAGCCCGCCGACTTCGACGAGTTCACCGAGGTGGTTCGGCAGATCGACGACTTCTTCGGGAACGTCGCGGAACTGCCCGACTAGCAGTCTGTGGGGGAGTTGGGTCTGGGCCTGCGTTCGTGGCACCGGGTCTGTCGGAGCGGCGGGGTGGGGGTGTCCGCGCCGACAGGGCAAATCGCCGGGCCGCGGGCGGCTTTGTCTGTGGTGACGTCGCGTGTCCGCGGCCCGGCTTTGCTTTAGCGACGCGGACACCCCCACCCCGCCGCTCCGGCACCCATCACCGTCACTACGTCATCACGGGTGG
>JAWWPK010000251.1:0-3723 GCA_033854925.1 Nocardioidaceae bacterium
TGACCGCGGCGCCGAGCATGTGGAAGCCGACCAGGACGACGGGGAGGTCGGTGAAGTACTGCACGAAACCGACCGTGCCCTGGGCGACCTCGACGCCCAGCAGCACGGTGACGGCGCGACGCGCCGCAGGAGTGCCGCCGACCGCCATCAGCGTGAACAGCAGGCCGAGCGTGAGCCCCACGAACAGGAAGACCAGATCGGCGTGCAGCTGGCTCATCTGGAGCGGTGACAGCCCGTTGCGCTCGGTGTCGGCGTCGCCGGCGTGCGGCCCCGAACCGGTGACGACGGTGCCGACGTAGAGCACCGCCCAGGCGGCGGCGAACGTTGCCCAGGCCAGGCCGACCTGCGGGCCGCGATGCGGCAGGGGGAGGGGCGCGTCGACGGACAGCAGCAGCCGGACGGCGACCCCGATGATCGCCAGAGAGCAGAGCAGGTGGAAGGAGACCACCCAGGGGTTCAGGTCGGTGAGCACCGTGATGCCGCCGACGATCGCCTGCGCGGGGATGCCGAGCGCGACGACGAGGGCCATCGCGCGCAGGTCCCGGCGGCCGGTGCGCCACATGACGACGTACGTCGCGATCGCGACGGCCACGAGCACGAACGTCAGCGTGCGGTTGCCGAACTCGATGGCCTGGTGCAGCGACAGTGCGCCATGGGGACGGAACGACGAGTCCGTGCAGCGCGGCCAGGTCGGGCAGCCGAGCCCGGAGCCGGTCAGGCGGACCGCGCCGCCGGTGACGACCAGCACGACGTTCGCGACGAGGGTCGCCCACGCGAGGGGCCGCACCCAGCGTGAGGTGCTCACTCCCACGAGAACGTCCGGCTCGTGGCGGCCGTTCCAATGATCGCCCAGCCGAGGAGGACGGCGAGGTCCCGCCAGGCCACCGTCCCGTCGAGGAAGGCATCCCGCATCGCCTCGCCGAGCGCGCCGGAGGGCAGCCACTGGGCGACGTTCCCGAAGCCGCCGTACGCCGACGCGGGGAGCACGACCGCCCCGGCCGCGAGCAGCAGCAGGTAGACGAGGTTCGCGGCCGCGAGGGTGGCCTCGGCTCGCAGGGCGCCGGCCATCAGCAGCCCGAGCGCGGCGAACGCCGCGGTGCCGAGCAGCACCGCGAGGAGCGCACCGAGCAGCGACGACAGCGAGAAGACGGGGTCCCAGCCGAGCAGCTGCCCGACGAGTCCGAGCACCAGCAGCTGCAGGAGCTCGACCATCAGCAGCGCGCCGACCTTGCCCGCCAGCAGTCCGGACCGGGGGAGTGGCGAGGCGCCGAGCCGCTTGAGGACGCCGTACCGCCGCTCGAACGCGGTCGCGATCGCCAGCGACGTGAACGCCGTCGACAGCACCGCCAGCGCGAGCACGCCGGGCGTCACCACGTCCACGACCGGGTGGTCGTAGTCGAGCCCGAGCCGGTCGGCACCGCGGACCATGCCGATGAGCACGATGACCGGGATCACCACGGCCAGCAGCAGCTGTTCGCCGTTGCGGAGCATCAGCTTCGACTCCATGCGCGCCTGGGCGAGCACCATCCGCGAGAGCGGGGCCGCACCGGGCGCCGGGGTGAAGGTTCTCTGCTGGTCCGTCACGGCGTCAGCTCCCGGCCGGTGAGCTCCAGGAAGACGTCCTCGAGGGTCCGGGTGCCCAGCGTGAGCGACTCGGGCAGCACGTCGTTGTCCTCGCACCAGCGCGACACCTTGGCCAGCGTCGAGGCGTCGGCGGGGCCGGTGACGATCAGGCTCAGCTCGTCGAGCAGGACCACCTCGGTCTCCGGCCCGAGCGCTGTCTTCAGTGACTCCGGCGCTCCGATCGGGAAGGGCTTGGTCACCACCAGCCGGATCGTCGACAGGGTCCCGCCGCGGGTCAGCTCGATGGGCGACCCCGACGCGATCAGCCGGCCGTGGTCGATGATGTGGATCCGGTCGGCCAGCCGCTCGGCCTCGTCCATGTAGTGCGTGGTCAGCACGACGGTCACGCCGTCCTCGCGGAGCTCGGAGAACAGCTCCCAGACGGTACGCCGCACGGCGGGGTCCAGCCCTGCGGTCGGCTCGTCCACGAAGACCACCTCGGGGCGGCCGATCAGCGCCATGGCCAGGCCGAGCCGCTGCTTCTGGCCGCCCGAGAGGCGGCGGTACGGCGTCCGCCCGCACTCGGAGAGCCCCAGCCGCTCCTCGAGCACCACAGGGTCGACCGGATGGGCGTGCAGGGACGCGATGTGGCGGAGCATCTCGGGTGCCCGTGCGCCGCTCCAGGCGCCGCCGTCCTGCAGCATCACGCCGATCCGGGGGAGCAGCTCGCGTGCCTGTCGGCGCGGGTCCAGGCCGAGCACCCGCACCGTGCCGTGCTGCGGCACGCGATAGCCCTCACACGTCTCCAGCGTGGTCGTCTTGCCGGCGCCGTTGGGCCCGAGCACCGCGGTGATGGTGCCGCGGTCGACGGTCAGCGACAGGTGGTCGACAGCCGTGGTGGCGCCGTAGTGCATGACGAGCCCGTCGACGACGACGGCAGGCTCGGACACGGTGGTGAGTGTAGGAGGGCGGCTACCGGCTGCTCAGGGCGGCGGTGAGGTCGTCGATCGTGTTCTGCAGCGGCCGGTCGAACCAGTCGAAGACCACGAACTCGTCGCACACCGCGCGGTAGGGCTCGAGGGCCTCCGCGAGGTCGGTGCCGACCGGGTAGGGGAACCCGGTCGCGCGCCGGATCTCCGCCGGGTCGCGACCGATCGAAGCGCAGGCCTCGTCGAGCTTCGCGCTCTTGGCGGCGTACCCCTCCGGCGAGCCCCAGATGTGATAGACGTCGGCGTAGGTCGCCGCGGTCGGGATGGTCCGCCTCTCGCCACCGCCGCCGACCAGGATCGGCAGCCGCTCTTGCAGCGGCTTCGGGTTGTTGGGCGCGTCGTGCAGCGAGAAGTTCCGGCCCTTGAAGTCCGACCGGTCGTTGCGCAGCAGCGCCGAGATCACCGCCACGGCCTCCTCGAAGCGGTCCGACAGGTCGCGCGGGTTCATCAGGTCGATGCCGTACGCCGTGTGCTCGTTGACCTGCCACCCCGCGCCGAGCCCGGCGATCGCGCGGCCGCCGCTGACGTGGTCGAGCGCGGTGAGCTGGTTCGCCACCACGGCGGGATGCCGGTAGGTGCCGCCCAGGACCATCGGACCGAGCCGGCTGCTGGTGGTGAGTGGCGCCAGCGCGGCCAGCAGTGTCATCGACTCGAGCATCCCCTCGTCGGTGATCGTGTCGTCGTCCGTGTGCCCCATGAAGTGGTCGCACAGGTAGATCGCGTACGCCCCGAGCTCGTCGGCCGCCTGTGCGAGCTCGCGCACCTCGGCCCAGGGCCGGCCGTTGTCGAGGATCACGCTGATGTCCACGCCGGGCATCCTGACAGGGGAGGAGCCGCGCGACGACGGTTCGGGCGGGGCCGGAGCTCAGCCCAGTGCAGCGCGGAGGGCGCCGACCAGCTCGTCCGCCGGCTGTCCCGTGTCGCCGAACACGAACTCGTCGCACACACCGTCGAACGGCGCCACGGTGGCGGCCCCGTCGGACAGGTCCTCGACGAAGTAGCCCGAGGCCCGCCGGATCGAGGCCGGGTCCCGGCCCACCTCGGCGCAGCGCTCGTCGAGCACCGCGCTCTTGGCGGCGAACGACTCGGGCGTGCCCCACGTGTGCCACACGTCTGCGTACGTCGCGACCGTGCGCAGCGTCCGCCGCTCACCGCTGCCGGCGACCAGCAC